>NZ_JBQEPD010000005.1:176873-267737 GCF_052045675.1 Brucella sp. 22210 | reverse complement strand
GTAAGCGCTGTCCTGACCCCACCTTCCGGATCATCGCTTGATCATTGATGTTCAACCTCGAAAGAGGGCTAGGACATATGTCGATTTCAGAACTTACGCTTAAATCCAAGGATGAGCCGATACGCCGGTTTGAGGTGTTCACAGGCAATGGCCGTCGTCGCGAATGGAGCGACGATCAGAAGGCGCAGATCATTGCGGAGAGTTGCGAGCCTGGCGTCACGGTGTGCTCTGTGGCGCGGCGGCATGGATTGACGCCGCAGCAGTTGTTCACATGGCGACGGCTCGCCCGAAAGCCGCTTGATGTGTTGTCGGTGCCGGAGCAAGCACCAATGTTTGCACCAGCAGTCGTCGTGTCGCCCGAGAATTCGGAACCGAAGAGGGCGCGGCAAGCACGTTTGCCAAGAAGAACTTCTCCGGAGGCGGCCATTGAATTGCGGATTGATGGAGCCTGGCTGCGTATTGCCTCTGGCACCGATGCTGCAACCATTGCCGCCGTCATCCAGGCGTTGAAGGCTCAGTCGTGATTGGCCCGTCCGGTGCGGTAAAAGTGATGATCGCCACCAAGCCTGTCGACTTCCGCAAAGGTGCTGAAGGATTGGCGGCATTGGTAAAGGCCCAGATGGGTGCCGACCCGTTCTCGGGCACGATCTACGTATTCCGGGCCAAACGAACGGACCGGATCAAGCTGATCTTCTGGGACGGCAGCGGCGTGTGCCTGGTCGCCAAGCGGATCGAGGATGGCGAGTTCCATTGGCCTCGAATGCAAGACGGTGTGATGCATCTGACGGCCGCCCAGTTCTCGGCTCTGTTCGAAGGATTGGACTGGAAACGCGTGCATGCGCCGAGCGAAACGCGCACGCCGATAAAGGCCGGATAACGGGCGCGACCAATTGAATCAGAGCCATTCAGCGTCTCGCTCCGAGCGGCAAAATATGCTGTTCTCGATCCATGACGATGACGGCAGACGAGCTTCCGGATGACCTGAACGCGCTGAAAGCAATGGTGCTTTCGCGTGAGGCGGAGAATGCCCGCCTGCGGCAGATCATCAAGGAATTACAGCGTCACCGCTTTGGTCGACGGGCAGAGACGCTTCCAGAGGACCAGCTTCTGCTTGGGCTTGAAGAGGCCGAACAGATCGAGGCTGCCGGGCTGGAAGAGAAGGAACAAGGCTCGACTGCTCTGCGCCAGGCGCAGGTCGCTAAACGGCGTACGAACCGGGGTTCACTGCCAGCGCATCTGCCGCGCGTCGAGATCGTGGTCGATATCGATAACCATGCCTGCCCCTGCTGCCGCAACGACCTGCATCGGATCGGCGAGGATGTCAGCGAGAAGCTCGATCTTGTGCCCGCCCAATTCCGGGTGCTCGTGCTGCGCCGCCCGAAGTATGCCTGCCGGGCCTGTGAAGAAGTCGTTGTCCAGGCTCCGGCCCCGGCAAGGCTGATCGAGGGCGGCATCCCGACAGAGGCAACCGTCGCCCAGGTGCTGGTATCTAAATATGCTGACCACCTGCCGCTGTATCGCCAGGCGCAAATCTACAAGCGTCAGGGCATCGACCTCGACCGTTCGACGCTCGCCGACTGGGTCGGTCGCGCCGCCTGGCATCTACGCCCGGTCCATCAGCGGCTGCTCGATCATCTGAAGTCATCGTCCAAGCTCTTCGCCGACGAGACGACGGCCCCGGTGCTCGATCCGGGACGTGGCAAAACCAAGACCGGCCAGCTTTGGGCTTATGCACGAGATGACCGGCCGTGGCAGGGCGATGACCCGCCCGGTGTCACCTATGTCTATGCGCCAGATCGCAAAGGCGAACGACCGATGGCCCATCTCGACGGCTTCGTCGGCATCCTGCAGGTAGACGGCTACAGTGGATATCGCCCGCTCGCGGCAAAGAACACCGTGTCGCTGGCCTTCTGCTGGTCCCACGTTCGACGCCGCTTCTATGAGCTTGCTGCCGCTGGTCCGGCACCCATCGCCAGCGAGGCGCTGCGACGCATCGGCGAACTTTACAGGATCGAAGAAGAGATACGTGGCCGGCCCCACGAGGAGCGTCGTGTCGCCCGTCAGGAAAAAAGTCGTCCGATTACCGACAGCCTCGCTCCCTGGCTGCGTGAACAACTCGGCTACATCAGCCAGAAGACAAAACTCGCCGAAGCAATCCGCTATGCCTTGTCACGCTGGGACGGCTTGACCCGCTTCATCGACGATGGCCGGATCGAGATCGATTCCAACGTCGTCGAACGGTCAATCAGGCCAATTGCCCTCAATCGCAAAAATGCGCTATTTGCCGGTTCTGACGCCGGGGCCGAACACTGGGCGACTATCGCCTCGCTCATCGAGACGGCAAAGCTCAACAATGTCGAGCCACTGGCCTATCTCTCAGACGTCCTCACCAAGATCGTCAACAATCATCCAAATAGCCAGATCGACGACCTGCTGCCTTGGGCCTATGCCGCAACGCACGATCTCAAAGCCGTGGCCTGAAAACAGCGCTTACGCTTTTTTGCTGCAAGCGCGCACCGTTTGAGGTGGCCATGGCCAGTCGAAGTAGCTCTAGAATGTGAGTGTTCACAACTTATTCCGGAGAGACCAACAATGACCAGTCAGAATTCTATGCCTGCCGATGCCGTGTTGGTAGCCATCGACATTGCCAAGGTTCGCAATGAAGTGTTGATCGAAGCACCCGGCCATAAACGCCGCCGTCGATTGTCTGTTCTCAATACGCGTGCAGAACATGACCATCTGATCGAGATTTTGCAATCCTATGACCGACCGGTGGTCTGCGCCTTTGAGGCAACGGGTAATTATCATCGTCCGATCGCCTGGCGGTTGGTGGAAGCCGGCTTCGAAACGCGATTGGTGTCGTCGCTGGCGCTTGCCCGCACGCGAGAAGCCTTGCACAACTGTTGGGACAAAAACGATCCTAAGGATGCGCAGGTGATCCTGCACATGTTGAGGATCCATTCGACGCAGGTTTATCACGATCCCTTGCGTGCTGGCATCAACGACGTTCAGGAATTGTCGAAGACACACGAAGCCATTGCTAACACCAAGACCGAGATATAACATCGCATCCTGACGCATTACGCCGTTGTCGCGCATCCGGTAGAAATGGTACTGCACCGTCGTAAACGGCGGGAATTCCTTCGGTAATTGCGCCCATTGGCAGCCGGTTGTCGCGATGTATTGGATTGCGTTCCACAATATGCGTGGATCATGCTCGCGCGGACGGCCGACTTTGCCCATCGGCTGCAAAAGCGGCGCAACAACTGCCCACTCATCGTCGGTACAATCGCTTGCATAGCGCAAGCCACGTCTGGCATAGTCTCGCCGGGCGGTTTCAGTCCAGGCCATGTGATCCTCCGTAGTCTTGGTAAACCACAGAGAATCATAAACTCCTGAAATCGCTCAACTTAATTTTCGGTTCGGCTCTAAATCGAAGTATAATATGATCTGAATCTCTTCATTCGATGTGCCTTCTTGGTTCTCTGCTGTAAACTAAAATAATCTAAGCCCATTAGTTCTATAAAAGGTCACGGCGGACTGGATGAACATTTTTATATGCCAGTGCCCCTTCTTCGAAGCATGCCCCCCCGCATGTACTACTCGTATCGTTGGTACATAAGCTGTATCGGCAATTTTTATCGATCTTAGGGAGATGTCAAAATCTTCAAAATATAGAAAATATTTATCGCTGAAGCCGCCCGTATTTCTTAAAGTAGTACCTCTGAAAAACATGAAACATCCGCTCACTATGGGAGGGTTCCAAAAGACGGCGTTTTGTGTTTCGGCCTGCAATTCATATCTTGCCAAGCGCGCAGAGAAAAACGAGCGAACTAGCTTGGGCGCAAAGCCTCTCAGAAGTAAGTCAAATACCGCCGGATAGCGTTTGCATAAATACTGTCGTTGCTCATTGGGCCATGTGGCACGAGGGCTCAAGAGGCCACAATTTTCATGAGTTCTCATAAAGGCAACTGCATTTATGAGCGCATCAGGATCGAGCTGAATATCTGGATTTAAAATCAGATGAAACTCACCCGTCTGGCAAATCGCGAGATTATGGGCCCTCCCGAAGCCGATATTTCCCTGTCCTTGAATTAGGGTAACTGGTAATTCGGGATAGAAACGCAGCAAAAAGGAGGCGACGTCTTTGCGAGAGGAGTTATCCACAATCGTAATTGAGAATGCGTTGGGTGGAAGCGCCTTCAGCGCAGTTCGTAGGCTATCCAGCGTTTTCTTAAATTCTTCTAAGTCGGGATTAAACGTAACGATTGAAATAGTTAGCAATGGCTGGTTATTGATTTTAGGATCAGCAGCTGAAAAACCATAGGTCATTCTTTGTGTTCTCGGTTCGCCAAATGGGTCTGACGGTCGTCAAAAGGAAGCCATTATCTTAGGCACGAAATGTGCTTATATGAACGAAGCGAAAGAAGTAAGATGATAGGATGTGAAATCGCATGAAGGGGATTATTCTCGCCGGTGGTAGTGGTACCAGATTGTACCCTTTAACAATCGCTGTTTCAAAGCAGATTCTGCCGATTTATGATAAGCCGATGATCTATTATCCCTTGAGTGTGCTCATGCTCGCGGGCATTCAGGATATTTTGATCATCTCGACGCCGCACGACTTACCACTTTTTCAGAAATTGCTCGGCGATGGCTCTGAGTTCGGAGTGAATTTCTCGTACGCCGAACAGGCGCATCCCAATGGTCTTGCTGAAGCTTTCATCATCGGTAGAGAGTTCATCGGCAACGACAGCGTTGCCATGATTTTAGGCGATAATATCTATTTTGGTGATGGTCTTTCAAAACTGTCTCAGCTTTCGTCGCAACCAATGAAG
Source organism: Brucella sp. 22210 (assembly GCF_052045675.1). Classification (NCBI taxonomy): domain Bacteria; kingdom Pseudomonadati; phylum Pseudomonadota; class Alphaproteobacteria; order Hyphomicrobiales; family Brucellaceae; genus Brucella; species Brucella sp. 22210. Next base: position 262,899 of record NZ_JBQEPD010000005.1, on the reverse strand, counting down.
GGGGGAACTGTTTTTGCTTATCGGGTTGATGATCCGCAACGTTATGGTGTGGTGGAGTTCGACAGCAGCACCGGTAAAGCGGTGTCCATTGAAGAAAAGCCTGCAAAACCCAAGTCAAACTGGGCTGTTACGGGCCTCTATTTTTATGATAATCACGTGGTCGATATTGCCCATTCAATCACGCCGTCCGCACGCGGCGAACTGGAAATAACCACCGTTAATAATGTCTATCTCGAACGAGGTGAGTTAAATGTTCAGCGCTTCGGTCGCGGTTATGCTTGGCTCGATACCGGTACGCATGACAGTTTGCACGAAGCGTCGTCATTTGTTCAAACGATCGAAAAGCGGCAGGGCATCAAGATTGCTTGTCCAGAGGAAATCGGCCTGGATAAAGGTTGGCTGAGCAGTAATGCGGTGTTGGAACGTGCGACCAAGCTTGGTAAAACCGAGTACGCAGCATATCTGCGTCGACGTGTTGATGAACTAGGAAAATACTAATGGAAGTCCGCCCTTTAGGTTTAGATGGTGTTGTTGAGATACTTCCGCGAAAGTTTGGTGATGATCGTGGTTTTTTTTCCGAAACCTACAAGGCCAAGGCGCTTAGGGATGCGGGTATTGACTTCAATTTTGTCCAAGACAACCACTCCTTTTCGGCGGCCAAAGGGGTAGTACGTGGTCTTCACTATCAGTTGCTGCCATTTGCTCAGGATAAGCTGCTCCGCGTTGTTCGCGGTGCAATTCTCGATGTTGCGGTCGATATTCGCAAAAGCTCACCGACTTTTGGTCGGTGGGTCGCGCAAGAAGTCTCAGCTGAAAAGTGGAACCAAATTTTGGTGCCGAAGGGGTTCGCGCACGGCTTCATGACGTTGGTTGAGAATACAGAAGTTCTCTATAAAGTAACGGATTACTATTCTCCTGAGCATGATCGCGCAATCCGATATGATGACCCCGCAATAGGCATAGATTGGCCAATTTCCGCTTCCGGTATACAAACATCGGATAAGGATAAGAATGCGCCGTTGCTTGCCGATGCAGAAGTTTTTGCTTAAGGAATGATATGAATATTCTCGTCACTGGCGGTGCAGGTTTCATCGGTTCGGCTGTATGCCGTCATCTGGCCGCTGATCCGAAGGTTAATGTTATCAATCTGGACAAACTGACCTATGCGGGCAATCTCGCATCGCTGCGTCAGATCGAAAACCATCCGAACTATAGTTTCCTGCAGGCCGATATCTGCGACGATAATCTCATTCTGGACACGCTGCGTTCGAATGTTGTCGATGTCGTCATGCATCTGGCTGCCGAAAGCCATGTTGATCGTTCCATCGACGGTCCGGCAGCTTTCATCGAAACCAATATCATCGGCACGTTCCGCCTGCTCAATGCCGCTCTCGCCTATTGGCGTGAACTGCCGGAACCGCGCAAGTCGAACTTCCGCTTCCACCACATCTCGACCGATGAAGTGTTCGGCGATTTGCCGTTCGACAGCGGCATTTTCACGGAAGAAACGCCCTATAAGCCATCATCGCCCTATTCGGCATCGAAGGCTTCCTCCGATCATCTGGTTCGCGCATGGCACGAAACCTATGGTTTGCCGGTGGTTCTCTCGAACTGCTCGAACAATTACGGGCCATTCCATTTCCCGGAAAAGCTCATTCCGCTTGTCATTCTGAACGCGCTCGACGAAAAGCCGCTGCCCGTTTACGGGACAGGGGCGAATGTGCGCGACTGGCTCTATGTCGAAGATCACGCCCGCGCGCTGGCGTTGGTGGCGACGACCGGTAAAGTCGGCGAAAGCTACAATATCGGCGGACGCTCGGAACGCACCAATCTCAATGTAGTGGAAACGATTTGCGCCATTCTCGACAAGAAGCGCCCGCGCGCCAATGGCAAGAAATACGGCGACCTGATTACATTTGTAACGGATCGCCCGGGGCATGATCGCCGTTACGCCATCGATGCCTCGAAGATCGAGCGTGACCTCGGATGGACCCCGCAGGAAACTTTCGAAACGGGCCTTGAGAAAACCATTCAGTGGTATCTCGACAATGGCTGGTGGTGGGAGCCGATCCGCAGCGGCACTTATGCTGGTGAGCGTCTGGGCGGCGGTCAAACCAAAACCGGTGCGACCAAAGCAGGTGCGGTATGAAGATCATCGTCACCGGGCGGGAAGGGCAGGTCGTTCAGAGCCTTCTGGAAAAGGCCGCAGAGCGCTCGGATCTTGAAGTAATTGCGTTGGGAAGGCCGGAACTTGATCTGGCAGACCCCGAAACGATCCGCAAGGCGATCGTCAATGTCAAGCCGGATGTCGTCGTTTCGGCTGCGGCCTATACGGCTGTGGATCAGGCCGAGGATGAGCCGGAAATCGCCTTGGCGGTGAATGCGGCTGGTGCTGCCGCTGTGGCCGAAGCGGCGAAGGCCTGCGGTGCGCTCGTCATTCATCTGTCGACGGATTATGTTTTCGCCGGCGATAGCAATAGGCCTTATGTGGAGACCGATCCAACCGGCCCTCGCAGTGTTTATGGCAGCTCCAAGCTTGAAGGCGAAAGGCTGGTTGCTGAGGCCCATCCGCAGCATATCATTCTGCGCACGGCCTGGGTTTACAGTCCGTTCGGCAAGAATTTCGCCAAGACGATGCTGCGCCTTGCAGAAACCCGTGATGGCCTGTCAGTCGTGTCCGACCAGTGGGGCAATCCGACTTCCGCGCTGGATATCGCCGAAGCCGTCATTCGCGTGGCGGATCATTTGGCGGCAAAGCCTGATTTTTCTGGCTATGGCATCTATCATCTTGTTGGTACGGGCGACATCAGTTGGAGCGGTTTTGCTCGCGGGATTTTCGCTGAAAGCGCTAAGCAGGGCGGCCCGACCGCTGAAGTGACGGATATTGCGACTGCAGAGTATCCGACCAAGGCGACGCGCCCCGCCAATTCACGCCTTTCTACAGAGAAGTTCAGCGCGACATTTGGCTGGACCATGCCGCATTGGCAATCGTCACTAGGGGATGTGGTGGCAAGGCTGGTTTAGCGAAACGTCTCGGCTTCCATCGTTGGCCAGTATCACGTGATCTTTTAGTTCTGCGGAAACTGCTATCCCACAACAATGTCGGCGGGGATATCTTCCCGATCCGCTCAGAAAAAAGGTCGTTTGGCTACAAATTCGAGATACATGCAATTACTTGATTGCGACTTTGTTTTATTGGACTAAATCCGGTCCACAAATGGAAGATGATTGCATCTATCGGAGCGACGCATGTGTGGAATTATCGGTATTATCGGCAAGGATGAAGTCGCGCCGCTTCTGGTCGATGCTCTGAAACGACTGGAATATCGCGGTTATGACTCCGCCGGTATCGCCACCTTGCAGGGCGGCAAGCTTGACCGCCGTCGTGCGGAAGGCAAGCTCGTCAATCTAGAAAAGCGTCTGGCCGGTGAGCCGCTTCCGGGCGTGATAGGCATCGGCCATACCCGATGGGCCACCCATGGCAAGCCGGTGGAGCGTAATGCGCATCCGCACATCACCGAGCGCCTTGCGGTGGTTCATAACGGCATTATCGAGAACTTTGCCGAACTGTGCACCATGCTGGAAGCCGAAGGCCGCAAGTTCCAGACCGAAACCGACACCGAAGCCGTTGCGCATCTGGTGACCCGTGAGCTGGAAAAGGGCAAGTCGCCGGTTGAGGCCGTGCGCGATTGCCTGCCGCAGCTTCATGGTGCATTCGCTCTCGCATTCCTTTTTGAAGGCGATGAAGAACTGCTCATCGGCGCTCGTCAGGGCCCGCCGCTGGCTGTCGGTTATGGCGATGGCGAGATGTTCCTCGGCTCGGACGCGATTGCGCTGTCGCCCTTCACCGACACCATTGCCTATCTGGAAGATGGTGACTGGGCTGTACTGACCCGCAAGGGCGTCACCATTTATGACGAGGGCAACAATCAGGTCGAGCGCACGATCCAGAAGACGCAGACGGCCAATATGCTTGTTTCCAAGGGCAATCATCGTCACTTCATGCAGAAGGAGATGTTCGAGCAGCCGGAAGTGATTTCCCACACGCTTGCCAACTATCTCGATTTCACCACCGGCAAGGTGCGTCAGGAAGCGATCGGCGTCGATTTCAGCAAGATTGACCGTCTGACGATTTCAGCCTGCGGCACGGCTTACTATGCCGCATCGGTCGGCAAATACTGGTTCGAACAGATTGCCCGTCTGCCGGTCGATAGCGATATCGCATCGGAATACCGCTATCGCGAAATGCCGCTGTCGAAGGATTCGCTTGCAGTCTTCGTGTCGCAATCCGGTGAAACGGCGGATACGCTGGCATCGCTGCGCTATTGCAAGTCGCAAGGGCTGAAGATCGCCTCCGTCGTCAACGTCATCGGTTCGACCATTGCCCGCGAATCTGATGCCGTGTTCCCGACGCTTGCCGGACCGGAAATTGGCGTTGCCTCCACCAAAGCGTTCACCTGCCAGCTGTCGGCGATGGCGTCGCTCGCGATCGCCGCCGCCAAGGCGCGCGGTGCGATCGACGATGCCCGCGAGCAGGAACTGGTGCGCCAGCTTTCCGAGGCACCGCGTTTCCTCAATCAAGTACTGAAGCTGGAAGATCAGATTGCCGAAGTTTGCCACGAGCTGGCCAAGGTCAGTCACGTTCTCTATCTGGGTCGTGGTACGTCCTTTCCGCTTGCCATGGAAGGCGCGCTGAAGCTCAAGGAAATCTCCTATATTCACGCTGAAGGCTATGCCGCAGGCGAGTTGAAGCATGGCCCAATCGCCCTGATTGACGAAGCCATGCCGGTTATCGTGATTGCGCCGTCCGATCGCCTTTATGAAAAGACGGTCTCCAACATGCAGGAAGTGGCGGCCCGTGGCGGTCGCATCATCCTGATCACGGACAAGAAGGGTGCGGAAAGCGCCAGCGTCGATACGATGGCGACCATCGTCCTGCCGGACGTGCCTGAATTCATCACGCCGCTCGTCTATGCGCTGCCGATCCAGATGCTGGCCTATCACACCGCTGACCTGATGGGCACGGACGTCGATCAGCCGCGCAATCTGGCAAAATCGGTAACAGTGGAGTGAAGCCATAAACCGACTAGCAATTCAAATAGCCGGATTGTTAGGCGGTACGGATATCACCGCATCGAAAGCAATTGAGTGACACAGTATCCGCTTGACCACCAAGCTCAACGCCTTACCGCAACTGGCGCGGTTGATGCCCGTCACCGCGTTTTTTGCTTTGCGCAAATATGTTCTCTGCCTTATGCCTTAAACACTGACTGAACTGTTAGTGCATTATCACACGAAACGTGAAAGCTTTGCGGGCGCGACAGTGTGGTTTGAGTTCAGTGATAGGCATGCGGTCTGGAGTGCCGCGCATAACACCGGTGAGGAGCATTAAACGTGAGCAGCAATGAAACTTTCGCCTCGGGAACATTTGTCGGGCGAGCATGGAGCCCGACGGCCAAGGGGCCGGTTCTGTTGACTTTGCGCGAAGGGCGCGTCATCGACATTACCACCAAAGCTGCACCGACGATGCGCGACCTGCTTGAACTTGACGATGCGCTGGCTCATGTACACGCAACCGCCGGACAGGATATCGGTTCGCTAGAAGCCCTGTTTTCCGGAAAGCCCGGCGATGAAAGCGCGCTGCATCTTCTGGCACCGAACGACCTGCAGTCGATCAAGGCCTGCGGCGTTACCTTTGCTCGCTCCATGATCGAACGCGTGATCGAGGAACGCGCTGCTGGCAATCCCGATCTTGCTTTGAAAATCCGCGAGCGTGTAGGTGCGATCATCGGCGACAGCCTGCGCAACCTCAAGGCAGGCTCGGAAGAGGCGGCCCGCGTCAAGGCGGCGCTGATAGAAGAAGGCGTCTGGTCGCAATATCTCGAAGTCGGTATCGGCCCCGACGCGGAAGTTTTCACAAAGAGCCAGCCCATGTCGGCGGTCGGTCATGGTGCGGAAGTGGGCCTGCATCCGATTTCCACCTGGAACAACCCGGAGCCGGAAGTGGTACTTGCGGTCAACAGTCAGGGGCAGGTTAAGGGCGCGACGCTTGGCAACGACGTGAACCTGCGCGACGTTGAAGGCCGTTCGGCCCTGCTGCTCGGCAAGGCCAAGGATAACAATGCGTCCTGTTCGGTTGGCCCATTCATTCGCCTGTTCGACGAAACCTATTCGATGGACGATGTGTGCTCGGCGGAACTGGCGCTGAAGGTCGAAGGACCGGATGGCTATGTTCTCAATGGCCGCAGCACCATGAAGGAAATCAGCCGTGATCCGCTGGATCTGGTTGCCCAGACCATCGGCAAGCACCATCAGTATCCGGATGGTTTCGTGCTGTTCATGGGAACGTTGTTTGCGCCTGTCGAAGACCGCGACACGCCGGGGCAGGGCTTTACTCACAAGATCGGCGATGTGGTGACCATCTCCAATCCGCAGCTTGGTGCGCTGACCAACACCGTGCGCCTGTCGACGGAATGCAGCCCGTGGCGGTTCGGCTCGTCGCATCTGATGCGTAATCTCGCATCGCGTGGCCTGATCTGATTTTATCGATTTGCGCGGCGGGTATGCCGCCGCGCACGTTACCTGAATGCTCAATAAGGGCTGTCGACGTTGCCCATCTCGACATAGACGGTCTTGATCTGGCTGTAATGGGCAAGGGCTGCAACGCCGTTTTCGCGCCCGATACCGGACTGCTTGTAACCGCCGAACGGCACTTCCACGGGCGTCAGGTTATAGGCGTTGATCCAGCAGGTGCCTGCCTTGATCTGGCCGATCACGCGGTGACCGCGCGCGATATCGGCGGTGAAAACACCCGCCGCCAGACCGAATTCGGTATCGTTAGCCCGTGCGATGACTTCATCTTCGTCCGAAAATTCCAGAACGCTCATGACCGGTCCGAAGATTTCTTCGCGCGCGATGGTCATGGTGTCGGTCACGTCGGTAAAGACGGTCGGTTCGATGAAGTAACCCTTATCGAAGCCCTGTAGCTTGGGAATGCCGCCGCCGCAGGCAAGCGTTGCGCCTTCGGCTTTGCCTTTTTCGATATAGGAGAGAACCTTGTCGCGCTGGGCGCTGTTGACGAGCGGCCCCATCTGGGTGGCTTCATCCAGCGGGTCGCCGATGCGAATCTTGCGCGTGCGCTCGACCAGCCGCTCGACAAAACGTTCGCGAACCTTCTTATGCACGAAGACGCGGGTGCCGTTGGAACAGACCTGTCCGGTCGAGTAGAAATTGCCCAGCATCGCACCGCCGATGGCGCTTTCGAGATCGGCATCGTCGAACACGATCAGGGGCGACTTTCCGCCTAGTTCCATCGTGACGTGTTTCAGATGTTCGCCTGCCTGCGCCATGATGCGTTTGCCGGTCGGAACCGAGCCGGTGAGCGAAACCTTTGCCGTCTGGCGATGATTGACGAGGGCCGCACCTACATCACCGAAGCCCTGAACGACATTGAACAGGCCGTCGGGCAGTCCGGCTTCCTGATAGGCTTCCGCCAGAGCAAGGGCCGAGAGCGGCGTGTTTTCCGACGGTTTGAAGATGAAGGCATTGCCCATGGCGAGCGCCGGAGCGGATTTCCACGCGGCGATCTGGATCGGATAGTTCCACGCGCCGATGCCAACGCAGATGCCCAGCGCTTCGCGGCGGGTATAGGCGAAGGAACCGCCCAGTTCCACGAATTCACCGTTGAAACCGGAGATGATGCCGCCGAAGAACTCCAGCGCATCGGCAGCCGAGGCCGCATCCGCAACGAGCGTTTCCTGAAGCGCCTTGCCGGTATCGAGCGTTTCGAGCTTGGAGAGCTTCTTGTTCTTCTCGCGCAGGATTTCGGCGGTGCGACGCAGAATGCGGCCCCGTTCGACAGGCTTCAGCGCCGCCCATGCTTCCTGCGCCTTCATCGCCGCCGCATAGGCAGCTTCGATCACGCTTGGCGTGGCGGAATAAAGCTTGGCGATTTCTTCGCCGGTCGCCGGATAAATGACGGGAAGCGGCTTGCCAGCCTTGTCTTCCACAAACGAGCCGCCAATGAAGTGCGAGGCTTTGGGTTGTGCTTTCATGGTGTATTCCTTCGAAACTAGGGCAGTGAGGCAATAGGGCAGTAAGGTAGTATGTTTTAAGAGCAGGGAACACGACCTAACATATTGCCCTATTGCCTNCCCTGGACCGCCTCAGCGGTCCGAAACCTGCCAGCGCGGATTGATCCACGGCTCCTGATTGGAGCGTGCCAGCGGTGTGCGGCCAAGGATATGATCGGACGCCTTTTCGCCGACCATGATCGATGGCCCGTTGAGATTGCCATTGGGGATGCGCGGGAAGATGGACGAATCCGCCACGCGCAAGCCATCGACGCCGATCACCCGGCATTCAGCATCAACCACCGCAAACGGATCGTCAACCGCGCCCATCTTGACCGTTCCGCACGGATGGAAGGCGCTTTCGACATGCTCGCGGATGAAATTGTCGATTTCATCATCGGTCTGCACTTTCGCGCCGGGCTGGATTTCCGCGCCGCGGTAGGGGTCGAAGGCCGCTTGCCCGAAGATCTCGCGGGTCAGCCGCACGCAGTGGCGGAAATCCGCCCAGTCGTCTTCATGAGACATATAGTTGAATTTGATGACAGGCTTTTCACGCGGATTGGCCGTGCGCAATGTCACGCTGCCACGCGACTTGGAGCGCATGGGCCCGACATGGGCCTGAAACCCGTGCGATTGTGCTGCCGCCTTGCCATCATAGCGGATGGCCACTGGCAGGAAGTGGTACTGAATATCAGGATATTCCACGCCCGCTTTCGAGCGCACGAAGGCTGCGGATTCGAAATGGTTGGTCGCACCGTCACCGGTTTTGAAGAACAGCCATTCGGCCCCGATCTTTGCTTTCGAAAACAGGTTCAGCTTGGAATAAAGCGTAATCGGCTGTGTGCATTCCTGCTGGATATAGACTTCCAGATGGTCCTGAAGGTTCTGGCCAACCCCGGGACGATCAGCTACCACTTCAATGCCGTGCTCCTTGAGATGCGCCGCCGGGCCAATGCCGGACAACATCAACAGCTTCGGCGAGTTGATCGAAGAAGCAGCAATGATGACCTCGCGACGCGCGCGAATGGTCGAGAAGCTGCGCCCCGATTCGATCTCCACACCGACAGCACGCTTGCCTTCAAGGACGATCTTGCGCGCCAGCCCTTTGACGAGCTGCACATTCGGGCGTTTCAGCGCCGGCTTCAGATAGGCATTGGCGGCGGACCAACGACGACCATTATAGATCGTCTGCTCCATGGGGCCGAAGCCTTCCTGCTTTTCGCCGTTATAATCTTCGGTCACTTCGAACCCTGCTTCATGGCCTGCTTCGACGAAGGCGTGAAACAGCGGGTTGTCGCGCTTGCCCCGCTGGACATGCAGCGGCCCGTCGGTTCCGCGCCAACCTTCCTGCCCGCCTTGCGCGTTTTCCATGCGCTTGAAATAGGGGAGCACATCGGCATAGGCCCAGCCTTGCGCGCCGCTTTCCGACCAGAAGTCGTAATCGCGCGCATGGCCGCGCACATAGACCATGCCGTTGATCGAGGACGAGCCGCCAAGCACCTTGCCACGTGGCGTGACAAGGCTGCGCCCGCCAATATGCGGTTCAGGCTCGGTGGAAAAACCCCAGTCGTAGGTTTCCATATTCATCGGAAAGGAGAGGGCGGCGGGCATCTGGATCAAAGGTCCGACATCCGGCACGCCATATTCAATGACGATCACCGAATAACGCCCGTCTTCCGACAGGCGATAGGCCATGGCCGAACCGGCGGAGCCTGAGCCGATGATGACGAAATCCGCTTCCATACTCATGTCTCCACCGAAAGCTGAATAGAAATATAATCTTCCACCAATGTGACGGCGGATTGGGCATCGGGCGCGTCAGCGCCGAGCGCATGGCGAATGTAAAGCCCGTCGATCATCGCGCCCGCACCTTCGGCGATGCGGTGTGCCCGATCCCGCCCCGTGAGCTGCTCCAGCGCAAAGACCAGATTGGAATGCAGGCGGCGCGCATAAATGCGCAAAAGCCGCCGCGTGTCCTCCGACTGCTGGGCGTGGACATAGAAAGTCAGCCAGGCGGCGATGGTTTCCTGCGTGAACTGCGAGGCCGAAAAATTGACGGCGATGATGGCCGCGATCCGCTCGCGCGGCGTCTCGGTCTGCTTCACCGCCTCATTGAGATCATGACCCAGTTCACGCAGCAAATGACGCATCGTGGCGAGAATGAGCTTGTCCTTGCCGCCGAAATAATGATGCGCGAGCGCAGGTGAGACGCCCGCTTCATGGGCGATCTGCGCAACGGTCACGTCCAGCGAACCGCGCTGTCCGATGGTGCGTATCGCAGCGTCGATCAGTTCGCGCCGCCGCAAAGGTTCCATCCCGATCTTCGGCATCGTCTCAATCCCTGTCCGGTTTTCAGGTCTGTTGTTCTTATTTTATCTTTGATTGACTCATCAATCAATAAAAACTCAAGCCTGTGGGAAATGCGGTTTGAATGCTGGAGCTTGAGCGGGGAGAAGACTTGCCGGGGCGTTTTGTGCCGCTTACATTCATTAAATGAGCAGAGCTTTTACAAAAGAACAGGATGATGCGCCGACCGATCTCGGTGAGCGTCCGGTGAGTCCACACCGCAATCTCGTCACGCCGACCGGCCTGAAGATGATGGATGATGAGATTGCCCGCCTTCAGCGCGAGCTAGCGGAATCGAACGTCGCCGCTGAGCGCTCGGCTATCGCGCGTATCTCGCGTGACCTGCGTTATTGGACAGTGCGCCGCGAAACGGCGGAGCTGTCAGTTCCGGATGCCGATAGCGACGTGGTGCGGTTCGGTATGACGGTAGAGCTGGAAAATCTGGACGACGGCCAAACCCGCATCTGGACGATTGTCGGCGAAGACGAGGCTGATCCGTCCAACGGCAAGATCTCGCATGTCGCACCGGTCGCCATCATGCTGTTCGGCAAACCGGCTGGCGATGTGCTGAAAATCAACGGCAAGGATTGGGAAATCGTGTCGCTGAAAGCTTAGGCTTCCAGCGACACACTATGATCGCGGAAGAAAGCGGCAGCGCCGCTTTCGTCTACTTCGCTGGTTGATACCATCAGAACCAGTTGAATCACATCTTCTTGCCCGGCCTCAAGGCTGTAGCCGTTGAAATAGAGAAACAAGTCCGCTGCGGCGAGGCCTGTTCGTTTGTTGCCGTCTATAAACGGATGATTTTTCAGTAAGCCAAACAAATATGCCGCTGCCAGATCGAAGAGATCGGGCGTGCCATAGGCTTCTTTTTGAAGTGGACGGGCGAGTGCAGAATCCAGCAAGCCTGAATCCCGTATGCCCGCCGCACCACCGTGCAAGCGTAGCTGCTCCTGATGCAGCGCCTCGATAAAAGACCGCGAATGAAAATCAATCATTTCGCGAGGACGCGATAGGCCGTTTCGTACTTCTTCATCCGCTCGCGTGCGACCTGCATCTTTTTCTCAAAGACATCCGGATCATCTGCGCTGCGGGTCAGTTTCAGACCGTTCTCGTCTTCGATCAGAACGAGCGTATCTCCCGCTCTCAAATTAAGCCGGTCGAGCACTTCCTTGGGCAGAATCACGCCTTCGGAATTGCCGATCTTGCGCAAAGTGACGTTCATGGCTTTTCTCCTATGTTATAACCGATGATATAACATAGTTGCGCCCTTGTCGAGCGGCCGTTTACAGCCAGCCCTTGCGGCGGAAATAATAGAGCGGCAACAGGGCCGAGGCGATCATCAGTCCGAGCGCCATCGGATAGCCCCAGGGCGACGTCAGTTCCGGCATGAAGGAAAAGTTCATGCCGTAGATGGAAGCCACCAGCGTTGGCGGCATGAAGCCCACGGCGGCCACCGAGAAGATCTTGATGATGGCGTTCTGCTCCACGGAAATCAGTCCGACGATGGTGTCGAGCAGGAAGGTGACTTTGTTGGATAGAAAATCCACATAGGCGGTCAGCGATTGCATGTCGCGCTCAAGCGACTTGATCCAGGAGCGCGTTTCCTTCTTGCCGGTCGCCGGATTGCTGGTTGCCGAGAGATAGACAAGCATGCGGCTGATGCCTGCAAGACTTTCACGCATGCGCGACAGAAACGTTCCCTGACCACCGATCTGTGTCAGGATGTGCCGGAAATCCTGCGTCGTCATCGGCCGCGCCTTTGGCTGGCGGCGATAGATGGAATGCGATGCGGCGTCGATTTTACCTGCCACACCTTCCAGAATATCCGCCAGGCGGTTGGTGGTGGCTTCGGTGATGCCGAGCATGATCGAAAGCCCGGTGCATTTGGCGGAAATCAGCCCGTTGCCCGGCTTGGTGGAGCGCAGAATATAGGTCGTGAAGGATTTGGGGTCCGCATAGCGCACAGTGATCAGGCGAGAACCGTGCAGAATAAACGTCACCGGCGCGAGTTCACGATGGTCGAGATCGACCGCATGGAGAATAGGCACGGTGAGATACTGCGCGCCGTTTTCCATATAGAAGCGGCTGGATTCCTCGATTTCCGTCATGTCTTCACGAGTTGGTATGGAGATGCCCGTCCACGCTTCGACAATGTGATCTTCATTGACGCCGGGTGTTGAGAGGTCGATCCAGATCACGTTGTCCGGCAATGGCGTGCCCGGTTCGACTTCCGTTTTTTCGAGATGGTCACCGGAAAGGCTGTAGAGCGTGATCATGCTGGCACCTGCTGGCTGCGTATGAAAATCCAATCTGCGCGAGAATTCTTAGAGCATTTTGAAGCCAATTGAAAACATTTGCCTGCACACAAATGTGGGATTGGCGCCGGACTGTGGCTTTCACAGCAGCAGGATATCCCCGTCTGTTGACAGTTCCATCCGCCTCCTCTAATTCATCAAGTCATCCGATGAATTTGGAGTGCCTATGAAGACGGTTTCCCGCAAAAGCCTGACGGAAGCGGCGACGCAATCCATTCGTTCCGAAATCACCTCGGGGCGCTGGGCTGTGGGCGAGCAATTGCCGAACGAAGCCCAGCTTTCGGCGCGGCTTGGCGTCAGTCGCGGCACGGTGCGCGAGGCTGTCAGGGCGCTCGTGGCTCAGGGCATGCTGGAGACGCGCCAGGGCTCGGGCACTTACGTCCGCTCGAAGACCGACACGGCGCGCAGCCTCAATCGCATACGCCATACGAGCCTGCGCGACAGGCTTGAAATGCGCGCTGCGCTGGAAGTGGAGGCCGCGCGCCTCGCCGCGCAGCGCGTTACGCCGCAGACGATTGCTCATCTCGAAGCCGTGCTGACCACACGCGGATTGCGCGAAGATACCGACCGGACGACATTCGTTGAGCGCGATTTTGCATTTCATGAAGCCATCGCTGCCGCTTCCGGCAATCATGCGCTGATTGAGGTCTATGGCTTCTTTTCCGCGTCGATCCGCGAATCCATTGAAGCCACGCTTGATGGCGAGTTGCCGGAGCCGGACTTTGAGGCGCATCGGCAGATCATCGAAGCCATTGCCACCGGCGACCCGGACAAGGCCAGCGCGACGGTTCGTCGTTTTCTGGCGCCCCTGATTGAAGAACTGGAAAGGTTGCTCGCATCATGAGCCGCATAAACGCCGTGCCGCCCACAGCACGGGAGGAACACACCATGACATCTCAGGCAGAGCAGCCAGAACCGCTTGTCGACGCTGAAGCGGACAGCGTGCCGCCGCCATCCGTGCCGCAAACGCCGAGCAAGGCCACGCGCATCCTGCTGGGGTTGAGCCTTGTGCTCATTGCCGCCAATTTGCGTCCGGTTTTTTCCAGCGTTTCGGTGCTTCTGCCGGAAATCATCGATGGTACCGGCATGTCGTCGCTCGCCGCAGGCGTGCTGACCACCTTGCCGGTTGTCTGCCTTGGTGCATTTGCTCCCTTCGCGCCGCGTCTCGCACAACGTTTCGGCGCTGAGCGCGTACTTCTGGCGGTGCTGGTGGTCTTGACCATCGGTACGGCGCTGCGTGGTGTCGGGTCTTTCTGGTCGCTCTATATGGGCGCAACGCTTGCTGGTGCGGCGATTGCCATGGGCAATGTGCTGCTGCCGGGCGTGGTGAAACGCGATTTTCCAAAAACCGCCGCGATCATGACCGGCCTTTACACTATGGCGCTTTGCGGCGGGGCGGCTTCCGCGGCTGGCTTCACGATCCCGATCAAGAACATGCTCGGCGGTTCATGGAATCTCGCTCTGGCGTTCTGGGCGGTTCCGGCTGTGCTGGTGCTCGTGCTGTGGCTGCCGCAGGCGTTGCGCAGCAAGCACAATGTCGCGCATTCGGGTTTCCGGGTCGTCGGTCTGTGGAACGACGCGCTTGCCTGGCAGGTGACGCTGTTCATGGGGCTGCAATCGTCGACGGCCTATATCGTATTCGGCTGGCTCGCGCCAATCCTGCGTGAACGGGGCATGAGCCCGGCTGCGGCGGGCGGTCTGGTGTCGTTTTCGATCATGGCGCAGGTCGTGACATGCCTGCTGATCCCATCGATTGCCGTGCGTCAGAAAAGCCAGAGCTTTATCAATGTGTTCCTCTGCGCCTGCGCATCGCTCGCGCTGATCGGCTTTCTCTATCTGCCGGAATGGAGTTTCTGGCTTCTGGCTATCATTCAGGGGATCGGGCAGGGCGGGTTGATTGCCGCTGCTATGATGGTGATTGTGCTGCGGTCGCCGGATTCGCACACGGCAGCGCATCTGTCCGGTATGGCGCAATGCGTCGGCTATATTCTCGCGGCAATCGGCCCGCTGTTGGTTGGCGTGATTCACAGCGCGACAGGGAGCTTTGCCGCCTGCGGACTGTTCTTTGTGATTCTTTGGATCGGGGCCAGCATCAATGGCTGGCTGTCGGGACGCGCCCTTCATGTCGGGGCGAGAACCATACACAAAGACGCATAGAGCGCATCCCGAAAAGTGTGAAACGGTTTTCGGGATGCGCGTTAAAACAAAGAATTAGAGCGCCGATCTGATCCAATCAGATCGAAATGCGCTCTAAACAAAAACCCCGGCCATCAAAGCCGGGGTTTTTCGTTGCGGAATGTTGGTGCTCAGATGAACTGACCGAGGCCCGGGATCGAGCCGATCACGGCATCGACCGGTGCGTCGCCAGCCTTTTCCTTGGCGAAACGGATGGTTTCCTTGGCAACGCCGGAAATTTCACCCATGCCGAGGCCGGCGCCCATGAGCTGCGAGCCGAGACCCATCACGCCGCCCATCAGGTTGGACAGGAAACCGCCGCCCTTGACCTGTGCAACGGCTTCGGCAGCACCCGGGATAGCGGCCAGAAGCTGCTGAACCTGATCCGCCGGACCTTCTTTCTGAAGGAATGCGAGGATCATGCCGACAGACTTTTCCGCCGTCGCGGCATCGATGCCGACATTCGAGGTGATACGTGCGATCAGTTCTTCCATGGAAACTCTCCCAAAAATCTTACGTTTACGTAATATGCATTCTCGCTATCGCTTTGCAAGCAGGTCCGGATCAAAATTATAGGGAATTTTTTCAGCGCTTATGACAGCAAAAACGGTTCTCTATCCGCAGCGTGGGCTTTATCGTTGTCGCATGACGGGACGGCGGCTATATCTGACAAGAGTGCGGCTCTGGATGTGCCGGTCGAAATAAGGAGCAAATCGCCTGATGACTGCTGACGACGCTATTTTTCTTGGCGCAAGCCGCAAGCCTGACGATTCCTACCAGCAGCCGGAATATCTGGCGCTGAAATATGGCAACAGGCACGGTCTGGTCACCGGCGCGACGGGTACGGGCAAGACCGTAACCCTTCAGGTGCTGGCGGAGAGTTTTTCCGCCGCTGGCGTTCCGGTTTTCTGCGCCGACATCAAAGGCGATCTATCCGGTATTGCCGCAATTGGCCTCGAGAATGACGGCCTGACCAAGCGGGCCGAGGAAATCAAGCTCGATCCATATCAGCTGCGCGCATCGCCAGTCATTTTCTGGGATATTTTTGGCGAGCAGGGGCACCCGGTTCGCGCCACCATTTCGGAAATGGGGCCGCTGCTGCTGTCGCGTCTCATGAACCTGACGGAAGCGCAGGAAGGCGTGTTGAACATCGCATTCCGTCTCTCCGACGAAGAGGGGCTTTTGCTGCTTGATCTCAAGGATCTTCAGGCAATCCTCAAGGAAATGGCGGAGCGTTCCGCCGAGCTTTCGGGTAAATACGGCAACGTCAACAAGGCGTCGGTTGGCGCAGTGCAGCGGTCGTTGCTGGTGCTGGAACAACAGGGCGGCGCGAAGTTCTTCGGCGAACCGGCTTTGACCATTGCCGACCTGATGCGCACGACGACGGACGGGCGCGGCGTGGTCAGCGTGTTGGCCGCCGACAAGCTGATGATGAGCCCGCGTCTTTATTCGACTTTCCTGCTCTGGCTGATGTCGGAGCTGTTCGAAGCGCTGCCGGAAGTGGGTGACCCGGACAAGCCGAAGCTCGTCTTCTTCTTCGACGAAGCGCATCTTCTGTTTGATGAAGCGCCCAAGGCGCTGGTCGACCGCGTCGAACAGGTCGTTCGGCTCATCCGTTCCAAGGGCGTCGGCGTCTATTTCGTCACGCAGAACCCGCTCGATGTGCCGGAAACCGTTCTGGCACAGCTCGGCAATCGCGTGCAGCATGCGCTGCGCGCCTATACGCCGCGCGAGACCAATGCGGTGAAAACAGCCGCCGATACGTTCCGCCCCAATCCGGACTTCAAGACGTTCGATGCGATCACCAATCTGGCGACCGGCGAGGCGCTGGTCTCGACCTTGCAGGCCAAAGGCGTGCCGTCCATGGTGCAGCGGACATTGATCTGCCCGCCATCGTCACGCATCGGCCCGCTGACGCCGGAAGAGCGCGCCAAGATCATTGCCGCAAGCCCGGTCTCCGGCCAGTACGATACGGTTGTGGATCGCGACTCCGCATTCGAAATGCTGGCGCGCAAGGCGCAGAATGCAACGGCAGAGCAGCAGAAGACCAAGCAGGAGGAAGAAGGCGGCGGCGGTATGCTGGGCGATCTCCTCGGCACGGCACTCGGTACTGGCAAGCGCTCCAGTCGTCAGACCGTCGCGGAAACGGCCATGAAGTCCGTCGTGCGCTCGGTCGGCAATTCGCTGGGTCGCGCATTGGTGCGCGGCATTCTCGGCAGTTTCAAGAAATAAGGGAGTATGGGAATAGGGGAGTAAGGCAGTATGTGCTGCTCCCCATTCCTTCGCGCTGGTGTTCCGAAAGCGCCGAGCGAATCCACCCAATAATGGGTTATTCGACATTGCTAATGTCGATTTACGGCAGCGAATTTTCTGCCTAATGTCCGCCTGCCCAATCTTGGGCGGGGCGGGATAACACTATGAAACTATTGAAAATTGCAGGCATGGCGTCAGCCGTGCTGCTGACGCTTGCCGGCGTTTCGAAGGCTGACGATCTGGTCTTCAAGCTGAAGAACGGCACCAATTCCACATTGACCCATTTCTATACGTCGCCGGTCGGCGTCAACAATTGGGAAGGTGAGGTTTTCGGCGATCAGGTTCTGGAGCCGGGCGAAACCATCGAAATCACCATCGCTGACGGTCGCCGCGTTTGCAAATACGACATGCGGTTCGAATTTCAGGATAGTGACGACCTCGACACCACCACCGACACGCAAGATTTGTGCGAACTCGGTTCCTATACGATCGAGGAATAGTTTAGTTTGATTTAGGCGGGGGCGCCGCGGCTGGGTCGAAAGGCCCAGCCGCATTTTTATGTGCCGAAGAGTTTTTTGGCCGCTCCGTGCATGCCCTTGCTGATCGCCGCAAATTTGAGCGCTTGCCACTGGCGGTAATCCTGCACGAGCGTGGCGGAGATCCAGCAATCGCCGCGATTGCCGGGGCGTTCCCAGCCGATCAGCCCGGCATCGCGCGCCCGCGCCAGAATGCGTGCCGTATTACTCTGCGACATGCGATAGCGCGTGGATATCCCGTTGGACGTGACTTTGCCGATCCACGCCCGGTCGCCGGAGAATGTCCACGGCGCGCGGGATGCAACATCGTGCAAAATGTTGTTGCCGGATTCCGAATGGGTGAAATTCGCAATGCTGGGCTGCGGGCGGCACCAGTCGCTGTTGTGCAGTACATCGCGCGTCATGATCGGTTGAGCATATCTCAGCATATCGGGATGGCGGAGCATGAGTGCCGCCCGGTTGCCGTTATCCATCCGGTCGATTGCGATGAGATGGGTGGTTAGCCACAGGCGGATCAGCTCTTCCGTGGCGGTGCAGGCGTGGAAGAGATGCTGCCTGCGATCCCGGGTCGGGAGCGGTTCGATGAAATTGTAATGCCGGGTTTCCTGAAGAAAGGCCAGCGTAGTGTTCTTGCTGGCAATCGGCGTCCCTTTCAGGAAGTTCAGCAGATTGGTTGGCGAGATCGCCGGATTGCGCGGATCGGTCTGATGCTCGAAATGAATGGCGAAGGTCGCCTGGCTTAAAAGCCATTTCTGCATATCGGAAAGATAACGTACCTCGCGCGGTAACTGGCCGGTAATGGCTAGAAGCTCACTGGCGGTCGTTTGCAGGCAATCGTGAAAGCGCTCGTTCCGGACAAGGTCCGCAGGATCGAATATGGCCGGTATGTCGGTATCGGTGAGAGCGACAGTTGCTGTATGCATGATGATAAACTTGCATCAGGTGGAGTTTATTGCCGCTAATATATTTCCCCGTTTTGAACAAGGTGAAAACGCGTGGGATCGCAAGTCTTTCTGGCGTGGCCTGCTTAAAAGAAAACCCCGGAGCAGCGGATGCTCCGGGGTTTTCAATGGAATTGTCTCGTCCGTCTTCGTCTTACATGACGAGGATCGGCGACTTCGGCGGCACGCGATCGTAAAGATCGATGATATCCTGATTGAGGAAGCGCACGCAGCCCGACGAAACTGCCTTGCCGATGGACCACCATTCCGGATTGCCGTGCAGGCGATAGAGCGTGTCCTTGCCGTCCTGGAAGATATAGAGCGCACGGGCGCCGAGCGGATTCTTGAGGCCCGGAGCCATGCCGCCATTGGCAGCGCTGTACTGGACCAGTTCCGGCTGGCGGGCAACCATTTCATCCGGCGGTGTCCAGCGCGGCCACTGACGCTTGTACTGGATCACAGCGCGACCGGACCATGCAAAGCCTTCGCGGCCGATGCCGACGCCATAGCGCAGCGCTTGGCCGTTATCGAGCACGAGATAGCAGAAGCGGTTTGCAGTATCGATGACCAGAGTGCCGGGCGTTTCGCCGGTAGGGTCCTGCACGACCTGACGCAGATAGCGCTTGTCCATCTTCTGGATCGGGATTGCCGGAAGCTGGAAGCCGCCGTCATTGACGGAGGCATACATCTGCTCCCAGCCGCCATAGGACGAATCCACATTGGCCTGGGGCGTCCTGTTGATCGGGTTGCCGGACGCATCGACATCGATGATGGGAACATTCTGTCCCAACTGGGCGCAACCGGCGAGACCGGCAGCCGCAGTGGCAGTCATTGCCGTCAGGAAAGAGCGGCGGGTGAGGGTCGTTTGCATAAGAAAACCAGATTAGTGACGGGAGGGTTATGAATACAGCAATCAGGGTTAACGAAGTGCGACCAAACCAGATGTGGTAGAGGCGCGGTAGGAGGAAGGCACTGACCTGAGCGGTGTTTTTCGCCAAGTCTCGAATTCGACTGATCGGAAAACGCCTTAGAATTGTGGCGTCGAGCCGGTCTGAATACGGCCTAAACGTGGCGAAAAGCTACCCGCAGAGCGCGTGTTGCAGCCGCGCCACAATTTTGCGGGCAATCGACCAGTTTGTCGAAAGCCGGATAATTCAAATTTTAGTGAAATACCCAATTAGTTCTGCGCGGCTGTCCGCGCTTTCAGTCGAGCAGCTGGAGACTCGGCAGAATAAGAGCAGGCGGGAACTGACGATATTCATCCGGCTGGTTGGACCGATTGATCCAGACGCCGCGCATGCCAAACTTTACCGCACCTGCCACATCCCACCGATTGGAGGATTGAAAAGAGATAGCGGAAGGATAGAGCCGCCATTGCATGGTGATCAGCTCATAGGCTGAAGGCGATGTCTTGTATTTGCGCACGGCATCAACCGAAACGACATCATCCAGCAGAACATCGAGTGCAGCCGACTTCACGGCGGCTTCCAGCATGGCGGGAGAACCGTTGGAAAGGATGGCAAGTCGAGCGCCACGATCCTTGAGGTGCTTGAGCGCGGCTGGCACTTCCGGATAGCAGTCGAGTTTCCAGTAAGCGTCGAGCAGGTCGTTGCGCAGCGACGGATCGACGGACGGATAGCGCGCAAAGGCGAAATCGAGAGAATCTTCCGTCAGTTTCCAGAAATCGCTGTAAGCGCCCATCAGGCTCAGCACCCAGGAATATTCAAGCTGCTTGGCGCGCCAGAGTTCAGAAAAGACGCGTCCATCGGGGCCAGCCTTGTCCGCATGCCGCCGAACTGCCGAATGGACATCGAACAATGTGCCATAGGCATCGAAGACATAGGAACTAATTGCTCCGGACACGGTTACTCCTTTACCGATGCGGTGATGCGGAAATTCTCAATGGGGTTCATCCTACTGTGATTTCAATAATATTTCATTGCCGCTCACGCGGTTGGGGCCTATGTAGAGTCCGCACGCTATTTATCGGGTAGGCAACACATTGCCCGCCGCGCGTTGAGAGATAAAGAGGAGAGTTTCCAATGGCTTTCGAACTGCCCGCCCTTCCATATGACTACGAAGCACTTGCGCCTTTCATGTCGCGTGAGACGCTTGAACTGCACCACGACAAGCATCATCAGGCTTATGTCACCAATGGCAACAAGCTGCTCGAAGGTTCCGGCCTCGAAGGCAAGAGCCTGGAAGACGTCGTCAAGGAAAGCTACGGCAAGAATCAGGGCCTCTTCAACAATGCTGGCCAGCACTACAACCACATCCATTTCTGGAAGTGGATGAAGAAGGGCGGCGGCGGCACGAAGCTGCCGGGCAAGCTTGAAAAGGCAATTGAATCCGATCTCGGCGGTTACGCCAAGTTCCGCGAAGATTTCATCGCAGCTGGCGTCGGCCAGTTCGGTTCGGGCTGGGCATGGCTCTCGGTCAAGGACGGAAAGCTGGAAATCTCCAAGACCCCGAATGGCGAAAACCCGCTGGTTCATGGCGCAAAGCCGATCCTCGGCGTGGACGTGTGGGAACACTCCTACTATGTCGATTACCGCAACCTGCGTCCGAAGTATCTCGAAGCTTTCGTCGACAGCCTGATCAACTGGGACTACGTTCTGGAAATGTACGAACAGGCATAATGCCAAGGCATTGATGTTATGAGATGAGCCCCGCTTCGGCGGGGCTTTTTCTTTTTCGAGTTTTGAAATAGTTATGAGTAATATATTGGTTATACATAATTATTATATAAATAATATTGGAGATATGGAAAAATTTATTTGTAAATAAACATTGGGAGTTCTTTATTTTGAATAAGATTTTGGCATTTGCATGCATTATTGCTTCGCTTGCGGCGAGCCCTTCTTACGCCTGCGTCATGATGGGGATGTCCGACGGTGGTGGAAGCTGTCTGAAGGATTGCGAGGATCATGCAACTTGGGTGTGGCTTTGCCGGGTTGGGCAATCAGCGCCACAGCCAGTCCCTGAAAATAAATAATCGACGCTGAGGTGCGGGGGCATCTTGGCATAAAAGTATAGATGGGCACTCCGTTTCGGCGGAGTGTCTTTAAGAATAGTAATTAACTCATGTTTTTCACGTTATCGTGATGAAAATGTATAAATCTCCGTAAAAAACACGTTTTACTTTCCGCAAGCGCGATATGTTCGGTCCGATCATTGCAATGACAGGAATTGTATCGGATATTTGGCCAAGGGATGAGTTTTGTTCACTTAAATGCGGAGGACTACATGCGTTTGTTTTTTCTTACGGTTGGTTCTGCGGCAGTTCTCGTCGCCAATATGGGTCTGGCTCAGGCCGATGCGATTGCTGATCGTCAGGCTATCATGAAAGATCTGGGTCGCTCGGTAGGCGCAATCGCACCGGTCGTCAAAGGCGAGAAGCCGTTTGATGCTGCTGCTGTTTTGACTGCGCTCGAAAAGATCGATGCCGACGCCAAGAAGCTGGATGTCGATACGCTGTTCCCTGCTGGTTCGGATAAGGGCGATACGGAAGCGTCGCCGAAAATCTGGGAAAACAAAGACGATTTCGTCAAGCATGTCGAGAAGTTCCGCACCGATGCCGCAGCTGCTGTGGCTGCCAAGCCGCAGGATGTCGATGCGCTGAAAACGGCGTTCCAGCAGGTTGCCGCCAATTGCGGTTCCTGTCATCAGGCCTTCCGCGTCAAGAAAAACTGATAGGCTTCGATAAAATCGGCAGTTTCGTTTGATGTGTGAAACTGCCGCAATGGAATGGGTAGGATGGTCCGCAAACTGGCATATGCCGCGGGCGCTGTGCTTGTCATTGGCGCTGCCGCCTTCTGGATTCTGACCACGCCGCAAAAGGTGGATAGCGCGGTTCTGGCTTCAATGAAGCCCGGCGATGCTGTCAAAGGCGAGCAGGTTTTCTGGGCAGGCGGCTGCGCATCCTGCCATGCTGCGCCGGGTGCTGCGGGCGATGCGCGCAAGGTGCTTGCGGGCGGCCACGAGCTGGTCTCGGATTTCGGCACGTTCATCGTGCCGAATATCTCACCTTCCGAGCAGGGGATCGGCACCTGGACTATTCAGGATTTTGCCAATGCGATGCTGAAAGGCGTGGGCAAGCAGGGCGAACATCTCTACCCGTCCTTTCCTTACACATCCTATACCCGAATGAAGCCGCAGGACGTGGCCGATCTCTTTGCCTATATGAAAACACTGCCGCCATCGGATAATGTGGCGGCACCCCACAAACTTGGCTTTCCGTTCAACATCCGTCGTAGCCTAGGTTTCTGGAAGCATCTCTATTTGTCGGATGCTCCGGCCGTTACTATCGCCGACGCATCGGACCTCGTGAAGCGCGGCCAATATCTGACCGAGGCGCTCGGACATTGTGGCGAATGCCATACGCCGCGCAATATCATTGGCGGGTTGCAAACCGGCCAATGGCTGGCGGGCGCATTGTCGGCAGAGACGGGCAGCGATGGCAAAAAGAGCGTCGTGCCGAATATCACAACGGGCGAGGGCGGCATCAGCGACTGGAGCGAAAAAGACATCGCCTATGCGCTGCAGAGCGGCTTCACGCCTGACTTCGATTCACTTGGCGGATCGATGACCGATGTGGTGTCCAATATGGCGCATCTGACCGAAGCAGATCGCAATGCAATCGCGGCCTATCTGAAAGCCATTCCCCCACACGCGAATGGCTATCAAGCTCAATAGCCAAGTTTAAGCGGTCTTTATTTCTTCCAGCTCCAGTTCTTCGATCATGGTCTGTCGCATGACGAATTTCTGGATTTTTCCGGTAACGGTCATGGGGAATTGATCGACAAAGCGGATATGCGCCGGAATCTTGTAATGGGCGATCCGCTGCTGGCAGAAGCTGACAAGTTCCGCTTCATTCAGGCGTCCATCCTGACTGAGCTTGACCCAGGCGCAGATGACTTCGCCAAACCGACGGTCGGGAATCCCGAAAATCTGCACATCGCTAATGGCTGGATGGGTGAACAGGAACTCTTCGATCTCGCGCGGATAGATGTTCTCGCCGCCGCGAATAATCAGATCCTTGATGCGCCCGACTATGTTGCAATAGCCTTCTGCGTCGATGGTGGCGAGATCGCCCGTATGCATCCAGCCTGCGTCGTCGACAGCGCCTGCCGAGCTTTGCGGATCGTTCCAGTAGCCGCGCATGACACTGTAGCCCCGCGTCAGCAGCTCGCCCTTTTCGCCACGTGGCACAATCCGGCCATCCGAATCGACAATCTTGACTTCGAGATGCGGGTGAATGCGGCCAACAGTTGAAACACGCCGTTCCAGCGGGTCGTCGGTCGAACTCTGGAAACTGACGGGGCTCGTTTCTGTCATGCCATAAGCAATGGTGATTTCGCTCTGGTGCATTTCGCTGATCACCCGGCGCATGACTTCGACCGGGCAGGGCGAGCCGGCCATAATGCCGGCGCGCAGGCTCTGGAGATCGAACTTCGCAAATTCCGGATGATCCAGCATGGCGATGAACATGGTTGGCACGCCATGCAGCCCGGTGCATTGCTCATCCTGCACAGTCTGTAAGGTCAGAAGCGGATCGAAACTGTCATTCGGGATGACCATGCAGGCGGCATGGGTCATGCAGGCAAGATTGCCAAGCACCATGCCGAAGCAATGGTAGAACGGCACCGGAATGCACAGCCTGTCCTGTTCGGTTAGGCGCATAGCTTCGCCAACGAAGAAGCCGTTGTTGAGAATATTGTGATGGGAGAGGGTGGCACCCTTTGGGCTGCCCGTGGTGCCGCTGGTGAACTGGATATTGATTGGATCGTCGAATTGCAGGTCTTCCGAGAGCTGTTGCAGCTCGTCACGCGCCGCCTCATCACCCGCAGCGGCAACTGCGTCGAAGTTCATCATGCCATCGGTCTGTTCGTCGCCAAGGCGGATCACAGATCGCAAGGCTGGCAGGCGCGCTGACACTAGATGGCCGGGGCGGGCGCTATCCAGTTCTGGCACGATAGAGCGCAATATATCGAGATAGTTGCTGGTCTTGAGCGATGGCGCGAGGATCAGCGCCGAGCACTCGACCTTCGCAAGCACATATTCCAGTTCATGCGCCCGGTAGGCGGGATTGATATTGACGAGGATCAGGCCCGCTTTGGCCGTGGCAAATTGCGTCAGTATCCATTCGAGATTGTTCGGGGACCAGATGCCGACCCGCTCGCCGGGACGCAGGCCGATGGCGAGAAGACCTGCCGCGAGGGCGTCAACGCGGGCGTTCAGTTCTGCATAGGTCAGGCGGATATTCTGGTGGCGCACGACCACAGCTGGCCGGTCAGGGTGCTGTTCTGCGATGCGGTCGAGATGATTGCCAATCGTATCGCCGATCAGAAACCGGTCACTCGCGCCATGAATATAGCTCGCCTGCTGCATATTCGATCCTCCCAAATCGATTCCAGCCCCCCGATAGTGTTCCGTTCTTTCCCGTTACGCGGCTCCGCGCTTATCCTCCGACAATGATATTGCCATTTTATGGTGCTGCAAAAAATTGCAGTTTCTTGGACGAATTTTAGCGTTTGGTGCAGCGGGCGACCGTTGCCGGACCGGCATTGGTGTATTTGCTCTGCATTGTGTAGAGCCAGCCCTTGCATTCGGACACGCTGGTAAAACAGCGCACGCGATCAACCGGAACAATCCCGTCCATACTGACCATGGGAGAATCGTCCACACCGCTGAACTGTCCGAAAATAATGCCGCTGCCACGCGGCGGCGCACTGCAACGCCGCCCCGCATATTCGCTTACATCTTTCCGCACTTGCGCATTCGCGCCCGTGGTGGCGGGCACAAGGGCTGGAAGCGCCAGTGCCAAGCTTGCCAGAAAGGTCACGCATCCGGTTTTCATGGTCCAATCTCCGTGACGATATTCAATATGCAATAGTATAAGTCAGCAATAGTATAGGGCCTTGAAGGCCGAACGTGTAGCTTATTTTAACTTGCTCCAGCGAGGTAAACCCGCTGGAGCGTGATATGTGCTTCAGCTTTCGAAGCCTGAAACCTTGCCAACGACTTTCAGTGCAAAAGCCTGCGTATAGGCGACTTCTTCCAATCGGGAGAAGCGCCCTGAAGCACCGGCATGGCCCGCATCCATATTGATGCGGAACAAGACCGGATGGTCATCCGTTTTCAACTCGCGCAGCTTGGCAACCCATTTCGCCGGTTCCCAATAGGTGACACGGGGATCGGTGAGGCCTGCGACAGCCAGAATCGCTGGATAGACTTGCGCTTTCACATTGTCGTAAGGCGAATAGGCGGCGATGGTGCGGTAATCCGCTTCCGAGGCAATCGGGTTGCCCCATTCCGGCCATTCCGGCGGGGTGAGCGGCAGCGTATCGTCGAGCATAGTGTTCAGCACATCGACGAACGGCACTTCCGCAATAATTCCGCCGAAGGCTTCCGGCGCGAGATTGGCAATCGCGCCCATCAGCATACCCCCAGCCGAGCCGCCATGGGCGACGATGCGGTCATGGCTGGTGAAGCCTTCACCAACCAGATGTTTTGCGGCTGCGATGAAGTCGGTGAAAGTGTTCGTCTTCTTGTCGCGCTTGCCGTTTTCGTACCAGGCGAAACCCTTGTCCTTGCCGCCGCGAATATGCGCGATGGCGTAGACAAAACCGCGATCCACCAGCGACAAGCGCGATGTGCTGAAGCTTGCCGGAATGGTGATGCCATAGGAGCCATAGCCATAGAGCAGACACGGAGCCGAGCCGTCCAGCTTCGTATCCTTGTGATAAAGGATCGAGACCGGCACCAGTTCGCCGTCGGCTGCGGGCGCAAGAATGCGGCGCGTCACATAATCGTCGATCACATGGCCCGATGGCACTTCCTGCGTCTTCAAAAGCGTCCGCTCGCGCGAGCGCATATTGTAATCGAAGAGCTGTTCCGGGGTCGTCATCGACGAATAGGAGAAGCGGATGACGTCGGTGTCATATTCGGCGCTGCCGTGCAGGCCAAGCGAATAGGCTTCCTCATCAAAGGCAATGGCGTGTTCTTCACCCGTCTTGCGATCCCGGATGACGATCCGCGGCAGGCCGTTATCGCGCTCGATCCAGACGAGATGATGCTTGTAGGCGGAATGGGACAGGATCAGTCGGCCCGGCTTTTCCCCCACCACTTCCACCCAGTTTTCCGGCTGCGGCGCGGTGGCAGCCGTACGCATGATCTTGAAATCCTTGGCACCATCGGCATTGGTCAGAATGAAGAATTCGTCGCCGCCCGGCGCGATATCGTATTCCGTGCCTGTTTTGCGGGCCATAACGAGTTGCGGCTTTGCCGCCGGATCATTGGCGGGCAGCAGCCAGCATTCCGATGTTTCGTGGTCGTGAATGTCGATGAAGATATAGTCGTCCAGCGCGGAGCCGCCGACGCCGAGGAAGAAACCCGGATCCTGTTCTTCAAAGATCAGCTGGTCCTCGGACTGGTCGCTGCCGATGCGGTGATAAAAAACCTTCGACGGGCGATGGTTTTCATCGAGGCGTGTATAGAAAAAGCCTGCGCTTGCCGCATCCCATGTGCCGCCGCCATTCGTATCGGTGATAATATCCGAAAGCTCCGCCATGGTCGTGAGATCACGAACCTTAAGCTTGTAGAATTCCGATCCCTTATCGTCATATCCCCAGATCAACAGATTGTGATTGGGGGCGTGATCCGCCGAAGCAAGCCGGAAATAGGCCTTGCCTTCGCCTTCCTTGTCACCGTCGAGCAGGATCGTTTCCGCGCCGCCGTCGCGTGGCGTGCGGATGAAATAGGGCTGCTCGCCGCCGGTGCGATAGGACACGCCATAGGCGTAAGGCCCGTCTTTTGAGGGGATGGAGGAATCATCCTCCTTGATACGCCCGCGCATTTCCGCGAAAAGCTCTTTCTGGAGCGCTTCGGTGTTCCGCATCAGGCTTGCCTGATAGGCGTTTTCGGCATCGAGATGCGTGCGGATTTCCGGCGCCAGAACCGATGGGTCCTTGAATACTTCCTGCCAGTTGTCTGCACGAAGCCAGGCGTAGTCGTCTGTGCGGGTAATGCCGTGACGGGTGTCCTTATGCGGATGTTTCGGGGCGTGCGGGGGCAGGGAAGAGTTCTCAGGCATTCAAAAATCCAACGAACATTGTTTCAAATTGTTGCGGGTCGCTTTAAAGACCCTTTTTAAGGCGGATATTGATGCATATATAGTTTCGAGCACAGCCGAAAGCGAGTTGATTTCAATGAAATATATTTAACTTATGCCTTTTTCACGCCCGATTTCAGAGGCAGTGCTGCAATTGGTGAAATGTGTTTGTTTTGACTCGTCAGAACATAGCAACAAGCAAAAAGCGGTTGTTGAATTTGGTCATACAAATTATGCGTGCCGTACCGAAAGACTATATACGGTTGCTTTATCGGTAATAAACGATGCGCGTCATGATTGAACCAATGAAATTGCCGAGGGCGGACTTCCATGGAAAGGCTTTGTTTTCACTCTTTTTATTTGTGGCGTGAAGAATAATAGGCTATTATTAATGTAGTTTCGCGCAACAATTCTATTGCAAAAGACGATAGCAGTTGTTAAGTGCGGTCATAAATGAGCTAGGCAGAGTTCTGAGATACGCAATCACGACTTCAGATGTGTCATCGATGCCGAAAGTTGCGGAAAAACAAAACGATAAGAAGTAATAAAAGGAAAACCGATGGAAAATCTGGATACGCACGACGAAAGCGCAGAACTGCTTCTGAGCCTGACCGCGGATGTTGTCGCTGCTTATGTTGGCAATAATTCGATTCGTGCGGGCGAGTTGCCGCTGTTGATCGCCGATGTTCATGCCGCTTTCAAGCGTCATGTTGAACGCGAAGAAGCGCCGGTTGTCGTTGAGAAGCCGAAGCCAGCCGTCAACCCGAAGAAGTCGGTTCATGACGACTACATCATCTGCCTCGAAGACGGCAAGAAGTTCAAGTCGCTCAAGCGTCACCTGATGACCCATTACAACATGACCCCGGAACAGTATCGCGAAAAGTGGGATCTCGATCCTAACTATCCGATGGTTGCTCCGAACTATGCCGCCGCTCGTTCGCGTCTGGCAAAGAAGATGGGCCTCGGCCGCAAGCCGAAGGGCGCTTAATCAGCGATCCTCACGGCGCATCGCGAGAACTGTGAAACGGTTTTCGTATAACGATGTGCCGGACTGAAAAATCAGAGCGTGCCCCGATCTGCTACCGGCAGGACAGGGCGCGCTCTTTGCGTTTCAGGGGTAACTGTTTTGACGAATATCCCGTCACGCAGTTTATCTTTGTGAAATGGCGCGGGTCGTCTCATGCAATCTCGATCTCTTGCTTATGATTGCCGTTTGACGCTGTTGTATGAATGCGTCTTCTTTGACGGTCACTTTCTCGTGCTCCACGCGCCGCGTCGCAAGCGCTGCGCTGGTCTTTGCCTTCAAGCCTGTCGAGTGCCTGTTTCAAGGCGATATGGCGATTGAGATCGTAGCTCCAGTGGCCATTGGTACCCTTGAGGCGCTCACGTTCGATCAGTCGCGTGAGGCGACGTGCAGCGTGCTGCTTTTCCGGCTCTGATGCATGCATCATTCGGTCAATATCGATTCCCGCCATGATTTGCAGGGCCACGCGCTGCATGGCGCTCATCCGGTCTCGCTCCCGTTTGGCGAGAAAGGTTTTGCGGGCCTGTTCCAGCGCTGTTTTCATGAGGCTCATCCTTGTTTGTTGGTGCAAACAGGATGGGCGAATTCCGAATGATGTGGATAATATTCCTACAACCTGAGAGCCGTGTTTGACGGACATGCAGGCATTCCGCGTATCATCTGCCTTGGCACACAGGTTTTCGGTTATGGGAAATCTCTATCGAAAGCAAACACATAGGGGATAGTAGCGGGCTGACTGTCCTGTCTCCAGAGTCTGAATAGTGAAAAGCGTTCTTTAGCAGCGCCGCTTTGGTCATCCCAAAGTCTATCCCGCAAACTTATCCTCCCTTGCAATTTCCTCATTATAAGAAGATATTCCTACTCAGATGAGGGAAGATGAATGTCTTTGGAACTATCGGATGTCATTCATACACGGGCAGATGCTTTTGAAGCATTGCGGTTGATCGCGGCCCGGCACGGGAGGCCCCTTCTTCTCGACCCGGTTGAAGGAACGACGGATCGCAAGCGGGAGGAGTACAGTGTGCAATTGTGCGAGACGCTGATCGACCTTCTGGTGGAGTCGTTCGGTGTGGATGGCAAGGAGTTGCGTGCGCCAACGCGCTGCCGGCGCAATGTGGCACGCATCCGGCAGATCGGGATGTATGTGGCGCATACATCGTTCGGTCTGGCGATGCGGGAGGTGGCGCTGGGGTTCGCGCGGGATCGCACGACGGTCATGCATGCCTGCCATCTCGTGGAGGATATGCGTGACGATGTCGATTTTGACGCCATCGTGACCGCCTTTGAACGCATTGTGAATTCGGCTGTTTCAACCTGGAGGATGGCGGCATGACCACACAGTTTTCGGCCTCGGAAATGAGAGTGCTGAGCTTCCTGAAGACAGGGGCCTGCGAGATGCAGGACTCGGTTCGTGACACGCATATGCTGCTCGTTGGCGAGCAGGGGTCGATTGCTGTCGCGCGGGGCGAAATAGCAGCCATGTGCGGCAAGGGACTGTTGCAGATTGACGGTCAGAAGCTGGCGCTTTCCGGCAAGGGGCGCGGGAGCGCGAAATCCATCAGAAAGGCGTCGCACGAACCGGCGCGCATCACCGCTTCCGTCGAAATGGCTCCCGGCGAGACGGTTGAGGTCAATCTGGCGGAATCGCCACTGGCCATGCTCTATCGGCGCAAGGGCGCGGATGGAAACGCTTTCATTTCGGAGGATGAGTTCCACGCCGGGGAACGCTTGCGGGCTGATTTCACACGGGGTTCGCTGATGCCGTCGATCACATCGCGCTGGGATATCGGCGTTGGTGGCGGTGGACGCGGCGGGGCAGGCGGCATGGCGGAATTGACCGATATTGCGCTTGCCAGCAGGATGCGGGTTGAGCGGGCGCTGGAAGCAGTCGGGCCGGAATTGAATGGTGTGCTGGTTGATGTCTGCTGTTTCCTGAAAGGGCTGGAGCGCGTGGAGCGTGAGCGGCAATGGCCGGTGCGCTCCGGTAAGGTCGTGTTGAAAACGGCCCTTGCCATGCTTCACCGGCATTATAATCCGCCGCGCGAAAGCGACCGCCGCCGGGGCGTGGTGTTGCATTGGGGGGCGGATGGCTACCGCCCGGCAGCGCGGCCCCAGGCGAGGTGAGGCCGCACGCGGATCGATCAAACCGCCTTGCCTTTCTTTGCGAGGGAACCTGCGATAATCAGCTTCTGAATATCGCTGGTTCCCTCGTAAATGCGGCAGATGCGGGCATCGCGATAGATGCGTTCGACGGCGAAATCCTTGAGATAACCATAGCCGCCGTGAACCTGGATCGCTTCCGAGGCGACTTTTTCGGCAATCTCAGAGGCGAATAGTTTCGCCATTGCGGCTTCTGTCTTGCAAGGCTGGCCTGCATCGCGCAGCCGGGCGACATAGTGCAGATAGCTGCGCGCTACCTCGATCTGTGTCTGCATTTCCGCCAGCCGGAAGCCAACGGCCTGATGCTCGATGATAGCTTTGCCGAAAGTCTGCCGCTCCAGCGCATAGGCATGAGCGTGGTCGAAGGCCGCCTGCGCCAGCCCAAGCGATTGTGCCGCAATGCCAAGCCGACCGAGTTCCAGCGTGCTCATCGCCAGAGCATAGCCGCCGCCGACTTCACCCAGCACATGATCGTCGGCGACAAAGACATCGTCGAGTTGCACCTGACAGGTTTCCGACGCGGCAAGGCCGAGCTTGTCTTCGATGCGCACGCAGACATAGCCCGGTGCTGTCGGGGAGACCAGAAATGCGGTGATGCGGCGACGTGGATCATCGCTCTCGGTTGCCGCAAAAATAATGGCGATATCGGCGGATTTGCCATTCGACATGAACTGTTTTGCGCCGGTGAGACGAAAGCCGCCATCAACCCTGACAGCCCTGGTGCGGATCGCAAAGGCATTGGATCCGGCTTCCGGCTCGGTCAGGCCGAAAGCACCGTTGAAACGGCCTTCCGCCAGCGGACGAAGATAAAGTTCCTTCTGCAGGTCGCTCCCATGCACGCGTAAGGGTGACGAAATGAGACCGTTGTGCAGCGCCATCATCGCGCCGATGCTGCCATCAGCGGCCGCGACTTCTTCCAGCGCCAGCACATAGCTCAGATGGTCGGTTGCAACGCCGCCCCATTCCTCGGCAACAAGCATGCCGAGAAAGCCCAACGCCCCGAGTTCCTGCATCTCGGTGCGCGGGAAATAGTGGTGCTCACGGTCGCGCATGGCTGCGGTCGGGGCCAGTTTTTCACGGGCGTAGCTGCGCGCACTGTCGCGGATCATCCGTTGTTCGTCGGTCAGCAGGCAATCATGCGTCATGGTTGGTTTCCTTCAAAAGCGGCTGCGGTTGCAGTGTCAGGTCGTGCAACACGCCGTCGCGCACAAGGCTTTCGATATCCGCGGCAGAGAGTTCCAGTTTTTCATGCAATATGTCAGCAGCATGCGCTCCCAGCGCGGGTGGCGGTGTGGGGGCGGGGCAATCCATGCCGGAGAACTTGGCCGGCTGGCGCAGAACACGGACCGGGCCGTTCGGAGAGATGACTTCCGGCAACAGCCCACGCGAACGCACCTGTTCGCTGCCGGTCGCATCGGAAACTGAAAGCACCGGCGAGCATGGCACGTCATGAGCCTGCAGGGCGTCGATCACTTGTTCAATACTTATTGCCGTGCTCCATGCCTCGATGATGGTCTTCAGTTCGGCATGGTTGTCGTTGCGCGCGGTCGCCGTGGAAAAACGATCGTCGGTCGCAAGCTGTGGTTGGCCGAGAGCCTCTGCCAGACCGGCAAACTGTTTCGAACTCAAAACGGCAATCGTCAAATAGCCGTCTTCAGCCGCAAAGACCCCGAACGGTGCGCTCAGCGGATGGCGGTTTCCTACCCGCTTCGGCGACTTGCTGCCATAAAGCTGCTGGGTCAGTGCCGCAGGCAGAAGATTGAACAGGCAATCATACATGGCCACATCGACAAACTGGCCCTTGCCGGTGCGTTCGCGGGCAAGAAGTGCGGCCAGTGCTGACCAGGACGCAAAAAGCCCGGCTGTCAGGTCAGCAACGGATTCGCCGGTCATCATCGGCGGTCCATCTGGTTCACCGGAAATATCCATGAAACCGGTCACAGCCTGCACGACGAGATCATATGCAGGCAGATTGCCCATCGGGCTTTGCTGGCCGAAGCCGGAAATCGCAACATGGATCAGTCGCGGATTGTCTTTGGCAAGCTCGGCATGCCCGAGCCCCAGCCGGTCCATCACGCCGGGGCGGAAATTTTCCACGATGATATCGGCATTCTTTGCCAGCTCGCGAACGATGTGCCGCCCGCGTTCCTTGCGCAGATCAATGGAGATGCTTTTCTTGTTGCGGTTCATCAGCAGGAACAGCCCGCCGCCATCGGCTGTGCCGGGCGTGATATGGCGATAGTCGTCGCCTTCCGGGCTTTCGATCTTGATGACTTCCGCACCAAGGTCGCCAAGCAAGGCAGTGCAGAACGGCCCGGCCAGAACGCGCGTGAAGTCCAGAACGCGAATCCCGTCGAGGCACGGAGCCCTTTCGTTGAACATGTTGTTATCCCCTTATTGTTTAATTTGAGGGGAGGCTAAACGCAGTTCAGTATCGGAAAAAGAATTGAAATCGAGCAGTCATTATAGGAAAATCCTCTAATGATATCGCTTCGCCAACTCCACTATTTCGTCACTTCCGCCGAGGCTGGCAGCGCGACGGGTGCTGCCGAAAAGCTCAATGTTTCTCAGCCCTCCATATCGGCGGCAATCCGCGATCTGGAGCGCGATCTGGGGCAGCCGCTTTTCGAGCGACGGCAGGCCAAGGGACTGGAACTGACGCCTTTCGGCAGCCGCAAGCTGCAAGAGGCGCGGCTCCTTCTGGCTGGCGCTGAAGACTTCGCCGTATCGGGTAAGGGCGAGGGCGCGGCGCGGCTGACGCTTGGCTATTTCAGCACGCTGGGGCCGGTCTGTATTCCGGGGATATTGGGCCATTTGAAACAGGTTTTTCCCGATATGCGTTTGAAGCTGCGCGAGTTCGATCTGGAAGGCATGGCGCGGGCGCTCGAAAAAGGTATTGTCGATCTCGGCATCACCTATGATGTGGGTCTGCCGGAGACGGTCGCATGGGAAACCATGCTGTCTTACGCACCGCATGCGGTGTTGCCGCCGGACAGTCCGCTGGCTGCAAAGAAGAGCGTGACCCTGGCGGAACTTGCGCGCTATCCGTTCATCCTTGTCGATCTGCCGCTCAGCCGCGAATTTCTGCTGGTGCCGTTCTGGCAGCAGGGTCTGTCGCCAAATATCGCGCTGCGAACCACGTCGGTGGAGATGGTGCGCGGTATGGTGGCGAATGGCCTCGGCGTGTCGCTGCTTTTCACGCGTCCCGGCCATGATTTCAGCCATGATGGGCGAAAAGTTGTGTGCCTGCCCATCGAAGATGAAACGCTGCGCCAGCGTCTGGTGCTGGCCTATCCGTCCGCTGGGCCAGCCACGCTAACGGCGCAAGAGGCCATGCCCGTAATCCGCGACTGTTTTGCCGCACGATCATTTCAGGCGGGGCCGGATAGCTCCGATTGACAGTGACTGGATGCCACCTTATCGCAAGGGCAAAGCCGGTGCGATCTGGTGGAAAAATTGGGGAGAATTTGCATGTCGTCGAATGTCCGGGATCGGCTGGAAACTGTGCTGGCGCGGCTTGAAGCCCGCAGCGATCATGAACATGTTTTCAGCAAGATTTATACGGAGCGGGCGCGGGCGGAAGCAGATGCCGCAGATGTGCGCCTTCGGACGGGGCAGGCCCTTGGTCCGCTGGATGGCCGCATTGTTTCGATCAAGGATCTCTTCGATGTCTCAGGCGAACCGACGCTGGCCGGGTCTGTCGTTCGGCGCACGGCCGCGCCTGCGGTCAGGGATGCGACGATAGTCCAGCGTCTGCGCGATGCGGGCGCGGTGATCGTCGGCAAGACTCATATGACCGAATTTGCCTTCACGCCGGTTGGTCTCAACCCGCATTATGGCGAGCCGGGCAATGCCGTTGATCCGACGCGCATTCCGGGCGGGTCGTCGTCCGGCGCGGCGGTTTCGGCGGCTGAAGGCACCAGCGAAATCGCCATCGGGTCGGATACGGGCGGTTCGGTGCGCATTCCAGCCGCATTGAACGGCATTGTCGGTTTCAAGCCGACGGCGCGGCGCATTCCGCTGGATGGTGCATTTCCACTGGCGCCGTCGCTCGATTCCATTGGGCCGCTCACCAGGACGGTTGCAGATGCCATTTTGACCGATGCCGTAATGGCGGGCGAAGCACCCGTCCTGCCGGATGCGGTGTCGCTGTCCAATCTGCGGATCGCCGTGCCGAGGGGCTATCTTCTGGACGCGATGGAACCGGATGTGGCTGCGCATTTTGAAGCGTCGCTGGCAACGCTTGAAAAGGCAGGCGTGACGCTAGTCGATATCATGCTGGATGATCTGATCCAGCGCTGGCGTGAGGCAAGCACGTCCGGATCGATTGTCGGCATTGAGGCAAGCCGCATCCATGCCAACACATGGCTGCGCGATCCTGACGCCAATGTCGATCTGCGGGTGAAGCGGCCGCTATCGGTGCGCCTGCACGTGCCGGACGAGACCTATCGCGCCATGGTCGAAACCCGAAATCAGCTGATCCGCGAGATGGATGAGCGGTTGAGCGGTTTCGATGCATTCGCCACGCCAGCCACGCCGATTGTCGCGCCGACGATTGCTTCGGTCAGCCACGACGAAGATGAATATGACCGTGTGGAAGGGCTGACGCTGCGCGACACGCAGGTCGGCAATCAGTTCGACCTGTGCAGCATCACACTGCCTATGCCGGGCATGAAACTGCCGACAGGCCTGATGCTGACCGCACGCGGTGGCACCGACAAGCATCTGCTCGCACTCGCTCTGTCGGTGGAAGCTTTGTTAAGCTGAGAGTTTCGCCGCTTCCGCTTCACGGCGGATGCGGGCGACCATAGCACGCAGGCCGTTTGAACGCTGCGGCGTGAGATGCTCGTCAAGGCCGAGCGTCTTCAGCACGCTTTCTGGCTCGATGGCGAGAATTTCCGAAGCGCGTTTGCCGGAATAGAGCGCGAGGACGATGGCAACGAGACCGCGCACGATATGGGCATCGGAATCACCCAGAAATTCGATCACCGGGTCCGTGCCGGTCTGCGGCATCGTCTTGAGCCACACCTGACTGACGCAGCCCTGAACCTTATGTTCCGCATCGCGGGCATCGTCCGGATAGGGTGACAATTCCTTGCCGAGATCGATGACATAACGATAGCGATCTTCCCAGTCGTCGAGAAATTCGAAGTCGGACATGATGCTATCGATTGTGGTCGTCATGATACTCGCCTGAAATGCCGTCTTTGCGGTGTTGTGCCGCTTATATAGTCATGAATGGCGGCAAGGTCACGGGAAAGATCACTGTTTTGCAGGGATCGCGCCCGTGGTCCGGCGATCCAATGCACGCAAGGCCGCCGCACGCGAGGTCGGGATCGGGATGTTGCTCAAACCGGCGGGTTGAGGGGCGTTCTCTCCAGACAGTATTTCAGAGACCGTCATTTCAGGCTTTTCGGTGACGGTTACGGGCTGCGCTTCAGCAGGCGCTTCCTTTTTGTTGCCGAAACGCTGGCTCAGATAATCGAGCATCTGGCCGCTGCCCTTGAGCAAACCACTGCCAGCGCTGGAAATCAGCGATGTGCCATTCTCGCAGAAACTTGGATTGTCCACGCAAAGCTTGCCGATCTCAATGGCCGTTTTGCCATTGGCCAAAAGCTGATCCACGGTGCTCCGCTCACCATTCGCAGTGCCCTGCGCCTCGCCACGTGTCTGGGAGACTGCGGCAGGCTTTTCGGCGCTGTTATTTTCCTGTTCCGCTGGGAAAAAGCGCGGCATCACAATGAATGCCAGCGATAGCCAGAATACGGATTTGATGAGGAAACGGATCATGGCCTTGTTGCTGTGGCGCGCCTTCAACTAGTCGAACAATGTCGCCAATGTCCGATGAAATCGAAAAGATTCCGTAACCGCGCGATTCGCAATTCTGTGATCTGCGGGACGAGAGGCGGAAGATTGTGCCATCTTCGCGCTTTCATACAAGCAATCGCTACCCTCTGTTTACCATAGGTCGAAAAGCACGGCCCTGATGATGCTTATCTGCATTCATGGGCATCGTTTTATCGTTTCCTTAAAGCCTCACCTGCAATCTGAACATCGTCGGGAATGTTCCTCTCGGATGTTCCGGGCCGATGAGTATGTGTATGAGTTTGAGTGAGTAGGGCACGTTGAACGCCATTCTTTTGAAAGCAGCTAAGACCGTTCGCACTGGCGTGCAGACGCTCGGCCGTTTTTACGAACGTTTCTGCCGCCGCTGGGTGATCAAGCCCGATACGACGGCCATGCGCGTTGTCGGCTCGGTCATTGCCGTGCCGGTGCTGCTTATCGCTGCCGTGCTGGCTTCCGGCCTTGCGTCGAGCCCGACCGAATTTGCCATTCTCGCTGCCAGCTTTGCCGGTGTGGCGATGATTTTCTGCGCTCTCTCGTCGATGGGATTGAGCGCTGCCATCCTCGGAACATTGAATTTTGCCGCCTATGGCGCTGGGCTTGCCACGATTGGCATGGTCTCCAGCAGCGATGCCGCCTTGTGGCTGATGGCGTCTGCCTTGCCGCTGGAAATCTGGCTTGTTAGCCGCAAGCCTGCGGCCGCAATCGCTGGTGCCGCTGTGGCCCTCGCCATTCTAAGCGCTTTTGCGATGACGAGCGGCGGTGTGATTGCCGGTGGTTCGCTGACATCCGTCACAGTGCTGGTTCTTTATGCGGCCAGCCTTGTTGCACGTAGCGTCGGTCTGACCGTCAAGCCGCAGCATAGCGAAGCGGTCGCGCGCCAAGTCGCTATTGCCGAAGGCGACGTGCAGTTCGTGCTCGATGCAGAAGGCGTCATCGCATCTGTTGGCAATAAGACTGCTAAGCTTCTTGGCATACAGCCAAAAATGCTGGAGGCGACCGCGCTGGTTGACCGCGTCCATGTGGCCGACCGCGTGCACTATCTTTCACTTCTGGCTGATCTGCGTTCGGGCATTGCGTCTCGTTGCGTCGATATTCGTCTGCGCTCCATCGAAGCTGGCAATCCGGTTTTCCGCGCCTATCGTCTGGAAGGCCTGACTGCTGCTGGCGTCATCACGCTGGTTGGTCGGTCGCTGGAAGGCGAACAGAAGCTTCTGGATGAAATCGCAACCTTGAAGGCCGAGCTGGAATCAGAGCGCGTCGGCAAGGGCCGTCTGCTTGCTTCAGTCAGCCATGAACTGCGCACGCCGCTCAATTCCATTATCGGTTTCTCCGACATGCTTTCGCATGGGGTGGGCGGTCAGCTCGCCAATGAAAAGCATCGCGAATATGCCGGTCTGATCCATCAGTCGGGGCATTATCTGCTGGAACTGGTGAATGCGGTTCTCGACAATTCGCGTCTGGAAAC
This sequence comes from Brucella sp. 22210, assembly GCF_052045675.1. Taxonomy (NCBI): domain Bacteria; kingdom Pseudomonadati; phylum Pseudomonadota; class Alphaproteobacteria; order Hyphomicrobiales; family Brucellaceae; genus Brucella; species Brucella sp. 22210. Next base: position 224,650 of record NZ_JBQEPD010000005.1, on the reverse strand, counting down.
CGGCACTTACGGTATTGCGCCGCAGAGCTTTGCCTTCCGCGACGCGGTAGAAATGTGCACCTCCGTGCTGCTGCCGCAGGCGGAAAAGAAGGGCGTTGCCTTCTGTCACCGCGTTGGCGCTGGCGTCGGCGAACTGACGGCTGACCGCCGCGCAGTGCAGCAGATCCTGCTCAATCTGGCAGCCAATGCCGTGAAGTTCACCGAGACCGGCGGTTGCGTCACAATCGACGCTGCGCGGGTAGTGGCTGACGGTCGCGCCATGCTGGAAATCAGCGTTTCGGACACCGGTATCGGCATTGAGCCGGAAGACTTGCAGCGCATCGGCATGCCTTTTGTACGCGCCGACAACCGTTATACGCGCGCGCAGGAAGGAAGCGGCCTTGGACTATCCGTGGTCAAAGGCCTTGTGGAATTGCATCAGGGATCGATGAACCTCAAGAGCTGTCCCGGCGAAGGCACGGTCGTCACGATCCGCCTTCCGGTGGCAGGTCCGCACTATCTCGCGGGAGATGACGAACAACAGGAACTTGGCACGGTGATCGATATGCACCGTCACCAGGGAGAAAGGCGCAATGACTGGCAGAACGACGAAGACCGGGAGCAGAACCCAGAGCGGGTCGCAGAGCAGATCCACACGCAGACCCGTAAAACAGCGTAGTCTGGGGGCGCGGCTCCTTAAATTCTTCTTCAACTCGGCCTCGGCACTGGCCATAGTTGCCGGTGACTTTGTCGTGCGCAATCCGGTTCTGACCGGTGGGGCAACGGCTTTTCTCGTGGTGATGAGTTTCGTTTCCGCAAATGCACTCTGGTATCAGCCAGAGGCGCACAATGCCGTGTTCTTCCGCACAAGACCTGATTTCGTGTTCAAGCCGACGCCACGCGCGGTTCTGCCCGGCAGCGCTGCCGCCAGTCAGCCGGAAGCAAAGCCCGTCGAAACGGCAACGGTCGACCCGCAGCCTACCGGCAATACGACCGCGCAAGGCGTGAACGATGCGGACCTGTCGGCAGATCGCATGCATGTGACTGCGACGGACGATATGCTGCCCGCACTTGCGCCGAATGCCGATCTGGAGATCGCCCGTCTGCAGCAGCGTCTTTCCATGCTGGGTGTCTATAAGGGCCCGGTCGACGGCTTTACCGGCCCGCAGACCCGTGAGGCTGTGGATCGCTGGCGCGCTTTGCAGCAGAAGCTCGGCGTGCAGCAGGCCAGTGTTCCAGCACAGGTCGAAAGCCCGGCGACTGCTCAACAGGATGACGTCGCCAAGGCTATCGAAGTGGTGGCTGTGCCGACGCCGCGTCCGCAACTATCCGCGCAACCGGCTGTGTTGAAAAACGAGACAACTGCAAAGACGAAGCCTGATCTCGCCGCCTATCAAAAGCCGGTTCAGAAGAAGGAGCCGGCTGGCGCACCGGCAGGCCCGGCGGAGAAAATATCTTCGCAGGATATCATCCGCGTGCAGGCCGGGCTGAAGGCTTTCGGCAATGATATGGTGCCGGTCAATGGTCAGCCGGGCAAGGCGACGGAATCCGCGATTCGTGAGTTCCAGAAGCTGTTCGGCATGCGTCAGACTGGCGAAATTGATTCCACGCTCATCGCCAAGATGCGTGAAATCGGGCTCATCAGCTAGAAGCATTTCCAGCAAAAGTGCGAAGCGGTTTTGCGTCGGATAATGCGTAAGAAAAAAGTATTTACGCGACCATGCGACTGACATCAGATTTCTGGGTTTCAGCATTGATCCGCCGGGTGCAGGGCGAGGGCGGCTTTGCCTATCTTGCTCGCCGCGGATCAACGGAAGCGGGCGCGATCTTCATCAAGGTCAGCTCGCGTCTTGGCACGTGCGATCTCTATTCGCCAGCGCCGCAGACGTCCTATGAGGAAGACAATGATGGCGAGCGCAAGTTCCTACGCATTCTGCACGATGCCGATGACATGACGGCAGGTGACAGGATGCAGCGGGAAATCCGCTTTGATCCGGACCTGTGGCTGGTCGAACTGGAAGATGTGGCCGACGCGTCTTTGTTCTTCGCCATCGCGCAAGACGGCGAGACTTTCTAACTTTATTTGACGAGCCTGTTATCCGCAGCCGGTGCATCGCTATTGGCGGCGTCCGCCAGCGGTTCGTCATCATCGGCCATTTCGCGCAGTTTGCTGCGCAGCATGGCCGACATATCTTCGGCTTTCCAGCGGCGCACGAGCGCCATGGCTTTTTCCCGGTCGATGGAACGGTAGATATGCACGAATTCGCGCAGGCCGTCGCGGTCTGTGTCGATGGTACCAAGAACGGCGGTCATCACCAGAAAGCACTCGGCGGCTGGAAGGCCAAGCGCCTTCAGTGCGATAGGCAGGTGTGATTCCGGCCATTTCCCGATAACGGCATCGGCGCGCTCAAACGACAGATCAAGCGCATCGGCAAGCGCGTTGCGGAAAAACTGGCTGTCGATCAAAAGCGAGGTTTCGATCAGCCGGTCGGAACCGAGCAGCGTTCCCGCATTGAAGAATGGCTGTTGCAGCGCACGGGCCAGACGTTCCGAACTGCCGCCGCTCATCAAAGGCGCTTTGGCTGCCGACAGATCGGGTATTTGCGGTTTTTCAAGCGGCTCGGCTTCGATGTTCGCGAGGTTGTCTTGCAGCGTCAGCGTGCGGTCGATCACCGGATCGGCAAAGCTGCGCAGCACACCTTGCAGCAGAATATCGCCGGACTGGCGACGGGCAATGGCGCGGGCATGGGCAAGGCCATGTTGGTCGATGAGATCGATCAGGTCGCCCGGACGCAGCAGCGGCGAGCGCAAGAGAATGGGGGCGGAGATTTCCACCGGCTCGGCGGCAAGTGCCAGCACGACGCGGCGTGGAGCTTCTTCCAACTGGGCGAGGGCATTGGCCGCGTGACGTTTGCCGCGCGTGGTCGCGCATTGCAAAAGCGGCATCACCAGATCTTCGAGCTGCTGCATGTCCTGACGACCGGGGCGCGTGATACCGGCAAACGCAGAAATAGCGGCCGCCAAAAGGTCGTCCGCTTTGCTCCCCGCTTTTGAATTCGACGGGCTCCGGTTGCCTGAAATTTCCTCCAGGGCGCGGAACTGATCATTTGTCACGCAGAATACTCCGGTAGGCATACACTCGCTGCCATCAAAGGTCCCCGCAATGGCCAGCACACCGGATAATAGGCACGAAGCCTTAGCAACTCATTAACCGTGCCGTAGAAGATTTGGGATCGCCGGAGGCGCGTTCAGTTGCCCTCGAAGGGCGTGCACTGGGCATCGTCGAAGAAGCGTTGCACCTCTGCCTTCCAGGTCGCATCTGGCATAAAGACACGCAGAACAGCAGCACCCTCGCCGATATTTTGCTCGACCGCCAGAGACTGCGCATCGATCTGTGAACCATCCGCCTTGAGGCTCGCCATGCCGACAGGATCAGCGATGATGAGATCAAGCTTGCGCTCGTTGGAGACGTTATCGTTGATGCTGTAGAGATTATCGCCGTTCGGCGCATAGATCGACAAGGACCAATAGGGGACAATGCCCGTGGTGGTCATATGAACGGGCCCATCGGCCAGATCGAAGCGGCAGGTGGCTTCCTTGACCAGCGGGTCCCGATCGCTGACCGGTCCTTTCTTTTCATCAAGCGCGAAAAAGCGATAGGGTGTCGTCGCATTTTCGATGCGCGCCCAGGCATTCGTATCCGAGTAAACCGGAACGAGGAACAGCACGCAGATGTGGACGATGGCCGCGCCGACAAGACCGAGCAGGATGAGGCGGAGGAAACTACCCATGATTGTCATCCATGGCAATCGTCCCCTGTGCGAACAAGGGCAGGCATGACGAGATCGGACAGGCCGGACGAGCTTGCGGCGGGCGTGTCATAGAGTGTCATGACGAGAACCAGCCCGCCTTGGCCCTCCACCGGCAGCCAGTTTCCTGTACGGGCATCGGGACCGATGGTGATGGAAACGCTGCCGTCGCTATCATACAGGGCTTCCTGCGAATGAAGCGCTGCCTGCAGGCCATCACGCGGCTTAATGGGATTAAGGTTGGGCGTGGCCGGATAGACAGTCCAGAACCGGGCTGGCGGTGTAGCTCCCGTCAGGCGATAGGTGCAGCCGCGCTGCAAGTCGCGCCCGCTGCTGTCGCGGCGCGCATAGAAAGGCAAGCCTTCGGCTGTGCCAAGCGCCAGATAGGCCTTGCGGGCGGCGCGAGCGCGGGAATAGGGGTCGGCATCGGCCGTTCCATCGTCGGGAAACGCCGTCCATGCGCCGACCTGCAATTCCCCGAAACCGTTGAAACGGTCGAGAATGAAATGGACGCTGAAAATGCCTCCGCCGAGCGCAAGCGCCAGTACAAAAGCGGCTTTGAGAATGGTCTTAAGCATGGGTTGCGAGCTTATATCCTCAAAGTACCGAAATCTTGGTCCGCTCGGCAATCTTTGGCAGAGGCGGTGCGGCCATGAAACGCTCATGCAACTCCTTGAGAACCTTTGTTGCCATCGGTGAAAGAACCCGTGGCGGCGCGGCCATGGTTTCTTCCGGCTTGGCGTTGGCCACCTGTGGCGCCGGGTTTTTTGGTGGGGCGGGGAAGGGCGGCGTCACGCCGGGGATCGGCTTCAGTTCGACGTTTTGATGCGCATAGGACATCATGCGTTGCCAAGCCATGGCAGGCAGAATACCGCCGGTCATTTCCTTCATCGGCGTGAAATTGTCGTTGCCGAACCAGACTGCCGCCGTGAAATTGCCGGTGAAGCCGACAAACCACGCATCGCGATAATTCTGCGTTGTGCCGGTCTTGCCGCCAACGCGTGTCATAGGCAGCGCTGCACGGCGGCCCGTGCCGCGTTCCGGCACCTGAACCAGCATGGAATTCATTTCGAAGGCGGCTTTTTCCGACAAAGCGCGGTGCGGTTTGGGCGCGTCACGGCTGAAATCCCACAACACACGACCGTCTGAAGAAACGATCTGCGTGAAGGCGTGGCGATTGCCTGCCATGCCTGCATTTGGAAACACATTGAAGCCGGTGGCCTGATCCATCACCGTCATTTCGGATGTGCCGAGCACCATCGTCTTGTGGGATGAGATCGGCGATTCCACACCCATAGCCTTGGTCAGCGCCACGACCGGCGCGGTTGTCAGATAGTCCTTCGCAAGACGCACGGGCACGCTGTTCAGCGAACGCACGAGCGCTGTCGTCAGATCGACCCGGCCCGCAAAACTGCGGCCATAGTTGCGCGGTGACCAGTTACCCCAGCTGACCGGCGCATCGGAAACGATTGTATTGGGCGTAAGGCCCTTTTCCATCGCCGCTGCATAGACATAGGGCTTGAAGGACGACCCTGCCTGACGCAAAGCCCGGGTGGCGCGGTTGAACTGGCTTTCGCCATAATCGCGCCCGCCGACAAGCGCCCGCACTGAACCATCATTGGCGAGAACGACGGTTGCAGCTTCCGCCACATTATATTCCTTGCCGAACTGGCGCAGGTGATATTCGAGCGATTCCTCTGCTGCACGCTGGATATTGCTGTCCAGCGTGGTGCGAACGATCAGCGTGTGCTGCGGCATTTGCCCCGCGACGCGCTTGACCTCATCGAAGGCCCAGTCGAGGAAATAATCGGGGCTTTCATTCTTGGCGCGGTCGATAACGGTTGCTGGATGACGACGCGCAACGGCGACCTGACCTTCGCTCAGGAAGCCGCTTTCAACCATATTCGACAAGACGACATTGGCGCGTGCACGCGCGGCAGGCAAATTGACATGCGGCGCGAATTTGGCAGGCGCCTTGAACAGGCCTGCCAGCATGGCAGCTTCGGCGAGCGAGACATCCTTGATGTTCTTGCCGAAATAGAATTCGGAAGCGGCTGCGATGCCGAATGTGCCGCCACCCATATAGGCGCGGTCGAGATAGAGCTGCAGGATTTCCTTCTTGCTCAGATTGCTTTCTAGCCACAGGGCGAGGAAGGCTTCCTTGATCTTGCGTTCCAGCGTTCGTTCGTTGGAAAGAAACAGGTTCTTTGCAAGCTGCTGGGTGATGGTCGAGCCACCCTGCACAACGCCATTTGCACGCATATTCTGGCTGAGTGCGCGGCTCAAGCCCCAGAAATCGATGCCGTAATGGTCGAAGAAGCGGCGGTCTTCGGTGCCCAGAACCGCCTTGATGACATGATCCGGCAATTCGTCGATGGGGACGGCCTGACGGTGCAAAATGCCGCGCTGGCCGATTTCATTGCCGTAGCGGTCGAGGAAAGTGACGGCGTAATCGTCCTGCGCGCGCCAGTCTTTCTTGGTTTCCTCAAAAGCGGGCAACGCCAGCATGAGGAGCACCACGGAACCTGCAACGCCGAGCGTGAAACCTTCGTCCAGAACCTCAACAACAAAGCGCCGGAAGCCGCGCACGCGAAAGCGGCGCGAGAAGATGGTGATGTTTTCCCACCATTCGCCCAGACGGAAATGCAGATTGTACAAGCCTGAATCGATCCAGGCGTCGAGTCCAATCAGGCGTGAAACCCGGAAGGGTTTCCGCTGCTTTTTTCCGGAATCTTTGTCTGCCGTATGACGCATAAACTCTGACTTCGGCACTAGAGGATCGGGAAATACAGTGAACTTGCTCTTATAATATAGCAAACTAATAGGCCACGAGCCTAGTGGGTGGAAGTTGACGTTTGGTTGCCAGCCGACAGACGAGCAAAAATTAAGTGGCAATCGTGAAAAGAACGCTGAAACATGAAGTTGCCAGATAATTTTTAATGCCATTATTTGTCCCGCCGATGAAACAGGTACTCAGTTTGCGCTCATCTTTTCGTAACGGCTCAAATGTCAAACTGAACCATGTCAACAAAAATAGGAATATAATCCTTGACTGCGTAACGGTATTTATGTAGCCTTTAGTCAGGGTCGAAGAAGTGTTGGCCCTGATGGATGAATGCCCGGAGCTAACGGGATCTAAAGATTTGTAACCTCGCAGGCGCACTTGCTAGCGGGGTTTTTTGTTTTGGGTGTGTGGCACCGCAGGCCTCCAGCATAAAATGAGCTCCTGCCGTCCGTTGCAGATATCGGCCACCCGTCGCGTAGCGCTCGTCAAGAGTGTGGAAGCTCCAGGAGCTTGATCAATATTGGGGATTCTCATGAGCAATTTGAACGATATGCTTGTTTTTGCCATGGCATCGCCATGGTTTGCCAAAGTGACAGGTGCAGTTGCAGGGGCGGTGGTCTCACTTGTCTATACTTTTCCCCGAAGTAGACGCGAAATGGTCGCTCGCTTGGTCGTTGGTGTAATATGTGGGGTGATTTTTGGCGGGGCCGTTGCAGTTAGAATTGCTAACTCATTTGGCCTCACGCTAACATTTGATAAAACCGAACTGATGTTAATGGGATCGGCGTCAGCCAGTTTTTCTGCTTGGTGGACGCTGGGGCTTCTCAAGTGCTTCATAAAGCGGCAAGCACCCCCATCTCTGCTGCATGTCCCTTCTGACAAAAACGGCATGAACGGCAATGTGTGAATAAAGTTGGAAGATAATCGCAGCTGATGGTCTTAGAGCCTGTTCCAAAAAGGGTTGAGCGATTTCAGTAGGTTATGATTCAATCGGATTTCTGACATACGATGGAGATCACGATGGTCTGGACTGAAACCGCTCGCCGACAGTATGACCGTCGCAATTGGCGTTATGCAACTGATTTAACGGATGCCGAATGGTTGATTATTGAGCCCCTGATGCCAGGGTCCAACCGCCTTGGACGCCCTCGAAAGACGAACCTGCGTGAAGTGGTGAACGCGCTTCTTTATATAGCCTCTTCAGGCGGCACCTGGCGGCTTCTTCCAACGGATTTTCCGCCGTTTTCCACGGTACAGAAATACTTTTATCGATGGCGGGATGAAGGGACACTGAGCGCAATCAACAACACGCTTGTTATGGTAGCACGCGAGTTGGCGGATAAGCAGCCTAGTCCAACAGCTGGTGTGATCGATAGCCAGTCGGTGAAAACGACGGAAAGTGGCGGAATACGGGGCTTTGATGCTGGGAAAAAGATCAACGGACGCAAGCGTCATATTGTGGTTGATACACTGGGTTTGATGGTTGGTCTCGTGATCCATTCGGCGGGCATTCAGGACAGAGATGGTGCGCCGGATGTCTTGAAAACCATTCTCAAACGGTGGCCATGGTTACGGCATATCTTTGCTGACGGCGGATATGCAGGACCAAAACTCAAAGGCAGGTTAGAAAAGGTCGGGAAGTTTACACTGGAAATCGTCAAGCGGTCCGATCACGCTGAAGGTTTTGAAGTCCTCCCGCGCCGATGGGTTGTCGAGCGCACATTTGCATGGCTGGGAAGGTGTCGCAGACTGGCCAAAGACTTCGAGAAAAACATCGCTTCTTCTGAAGCGTGGATTTACATCGCAAATATACGCTTACTCACACGACGGATCGCAAGGACCTGATATCGTTACATTCATTATGATTCAGGCTCTTAAAGATGCCAGCAACTATGCCTCGTTTGAGAACTCAGCTGAGGTATTTTAAGTTATCCTCCAAAACTTGTTATGGTGTGATACTCTCTTCGTGCGATATGTATTCTTCTGCAGACTGGGCAGAATGCAGCGTTATCATGCGGATCGTCTGTTGTTCTGATACACGCGTTTAACAATGTAACATTCTTAATCTTTTGAAGAATTTTGGGTTTAGCGGAGGAAGCAGAGAAGCTCTCTCGCGCCGAGCCTTTGCCTAGCTCCGGTTAATGGTAGCGTCAGGTGCCGCTGTGCGGCGCGAGCAGGAAACTGCCCGGTGTGGATTTATGCCAAAGCGATTCGCACCGCCGACGTGGGCGTCGGCGCGTTTGAACTGCGGGTTGCGATGGTCAGCACAAAAATCGGAGCCGGTGATATGGCTGTACTCAATCTGGCGGCTGGCTTATAATTTCTTGGAGAAACAAAATGACAGACGACAAGGGCTGGTATCTTTCCCGCACCGTCTGGGCGGGGCTAGTCTCGATTATTCTAGGGCTGGCGGGGGCTTTTGGGGTCGCAGACAGCGATATCGATCAAGTTGCGCTAACGGATGTTTTACTGCAACTGGCCGCTGCAATCGCCGGAATTGTTACGATATTCGGTCGCATCAAGGCAACTTCGCGCATTTCATAATTTCACAAAGCGTGATAGCAAGGGGAAATTATCCTTTAAGGTCTATAGCGAGAACAGCCTGTTCATGCATCGTTCAGCTGTCGTGCGCTATATAAGGCGGCATGATGAAAAAGAACTCTGCACTCAAAGTTTTCGCGCTTCTCGCGGTGAGTTTTGGCTTGTTGCCCATCGGCGGCATTGTCGATGCTGGCGCCATGCCGATTGCTGCGCCGCAGACCTCCAATCTTCTGATTGCGGCTGCCGGTGACTGTGCCGCCGTGGGCGAACAGGTTGCCGCCAAACAAGGCGGGCAACTTGCCAAGGCCACGCCTTCTACCCAGAACGGCGCGCCGGTCTGTGTTGTCGTCGTGCTCGTTCCGGGCCGCGACGGCGAACGTCCGCGCCGCGTCGAAGTGGCTGTGCCCAATCGATAAAAATTCCCGGCATGGGTTTTGAAGCCGGTTTGCATTGTCATGGGCAGACCGGCTTTTCCGTTGCTTATGATCCGTTGAAGGGAGACAGCCCGCTTGCGTATCCTGATTGTTGAGGACGACAAGGACCTGAACCGGCAACTTTCCGATGCGATGGTTGCCGCAGGTTACGTGGTCGATAGCGCCTATGACGGCGAAGAGGGCCACTTTCTGGGTGATACGGAACCGTATGATGCGGTGATTCTCGATATCGGCCTGCCGCATATCGACGGCATCAGCGTTGTGGAACGCTGGCGTCGCAACGGGCGCGCCATGCCTGTCCTCATGCTCACCGCCCGTGACCGCTGGAGCGACAAGGTTGCCGGTATCGATGCCGGTGCGGACGATTATGTCGCCAAGCCTTTTCATATTGAGGAAGTTCTTGCCAGGCTTCGTGCGCTCATCCGCCGTGCTGCCGGACATGCCTCGTCGGAGATGGTCTGCGGCCCGCTGCATCTCGACACCAAGACCTCCAAGGCCAGTGTCGATGGCATATCGCTGAAGCTGACCTCGCATGAATATCGGCTTTTGTCCTACCTGATGCATCATATGGACGAGGTGGTTTCCCGCACGGAACTGGTGGAGCATCTCTACGATCAGGATTTCGATCGCGATTCCAATACGATTGAAGTTTTCGTCGGGCGCCTCCGCAAAAAGATGGGCGTTGATCTCATCGAGACCGTACGCGGCATGGGCTATCGTATGCGCTCCGATGCAGGCGCTGATCCGAAGGGGAACGACAACTGAAGCGTTTTCGCGTCATCCCATCGCTCCGCTCTCTCGCCGTTCGCGTTGTCACATTGTCGACGCTATGGGTGATTGCGGCACTGGTGGTGGTCGCTACCCTCATCGGGTCGCTTTACAGCGATGCCGCCCGCAGCAATTTCGAACGGCTTCTCACCGCGCATCTGTTCAGCCTCGTCGGCGCTGTCAGCGTTTCGGCGGAAGGTGTGCTTCAGGGACGACCGGAGCTGGGCGAATTGCGCTATTCCAGCCCACTTTCCGGCTGGTACTGGTCGGTAGACCCGATCGCACCCAATATGAGCGGGAAGCTGGAATCGCCATCGCTGATTGGACGTATCGTCCCGGAAATGCCGATAACACAGGCGCCTTTCGACAGTTCCTTCATGCGCAGCTATTCCTTGCCGGGGCTTAACGGCGAAGAGCTTTCCATCGTCGAAACGGAAGTTGTGCTGGATAATTCTGGCCGCGTGGCCCGTTTCCGCGTGATGGGCAATCTCAGCGAAGTCATGAATGAGATTTCCGATTTTAAGACAAAGCTCGCCGCATATTTGGCGGTGTTCGGCATCGGCAGTATCCTGATCAATGCGGCAATCATTCTGTTCGGTTTGCGCCCGCTGGATAAGGTGCGTCAGGCGCTTACCGATATTCGCGAGGGACGCTCATCGAAGCTCGATGCCTCGCTGCCGATGGAAATCGCGCCGCTTGCCCGCGAAATGAATGCGCTGATCGAAAACAATCGCCGAATCGTTGAACGATCCAGAACGCAGGTTGGCAATCTCGCCCATTCGCTGAAGACGCCGCTCTCCGTGCTTGTCAATGAAGGTCGCACCATTGGCGGCGATCAGGGACGCGTCGTGCAGGAGCAGAGCGAGGCCATGCAGGTGCAGATCCAGCACTATTTGCAACGCGCGCGCATTGCAGCGCAGCGGGACAGCGTGGTTTTCCGCACTTCTGTCGCGCCGGTGATGGAGCGCATGCATCGCGTAACTGCCAAGCTTAACCCTGCACTCCATGTCAGCTTGCGCAATGATTTCCCGCACGCGATCTTCGCTGGCGAAAAGGAAGACCTTGAGGAAATCGTCGGCAATCTTTTGGAAAATGCGGGAAAATGGGCGGGGCGCCGTGTCAGTATTACTGTGAGGTCAGCCTCGGATGCCCAGCGGCAGTTCGAAATCGCGATCGAGGATGATGGGCCGGGACTAGAGGCTGACAAGATCGAGGCAGCGTTGAAACGCGGCAGCCGCGTGGACGAAACCAAGCCGGGGACGGGTCTTGGTCTTGCCATCGTGCAGGATACGGTTCGCGAATATGGCGGGCAGCTGCATCTGGACAAAAGTCCGATGGGAGGCTTGCGCGTTCGTACCGTGTTGCCGCTTGCGGAAGATTAAGGTTGCGATTTAAGTTAAAGCGATGTCTTTGCTTTTTAGCATTTGCGTATGCAAAACGATTTCGCACTTTTGCTGAAAATGCTCTAAGAAGCTGACATTTATAGAGCGCATGATGCGATAATATGCAAGCTCATTGGTTCATGAGGGCCGGTTTGTTATGATGATGAAATTCAGGTTTTCTTCTCCGGCTGTGGTTGTTCCAACCCTGGTTGCCCTGTCGATGGTCTTGACGGCATGCGGGACATCGGGCGGTGGCAGAGGGCTGACGTCGCTGGGCGGTTCGTCATCGTCAGCGAAGCCGGAATCGAGCCTGCTCGCATCTCTGGGCAACGGCCTACTCGGCAATACGGCAAACCAGCTCAGCCCGGGCGACCGGAGAAAGGCGCTGGAAGCTGAATATCGCGCTCTCGAATATTCTCCGGCGGGCAAAGCCGTTTCGTGGAGCGCCGGGTCGAATTCCGGTGATGTGACGGCGGCGCAGCCTTATCAGGTCGGCTCACAGAACTGCCGCCAATATTCGCATACTTTCGACATTGGCGGTTCGCAGCAAACCGTGCGCGGCACTGCCTGCCGCAATACGGACGGCAGCTGGACACCGCTGACCTGATCTGTCGCAAACAGACCATTGGAACCGCGAGCACGCCTTTGCGGCGAATTGCCCTAGGCGGCCAGTTGTGACAGGTATTGGTTGGTTTTTCCCATGCCTACGCTTAAGTCGTAGCCATGGGATTTTGGTTGATTGCAGCATTACTGACGTTAGCAGCCACTTTGGCTGTCTTGTTGCCTCTCACGCGGCGCAAGCAGGCTTTTTTGCCTGCCGAAAAGAATGATCTTGAGGTCTATCGCGATCAGCTGCGCGAAGTCGAAGCAGATGCCGCCCGTGGCATGATCGATGCGCAAAGCGCCGAACAGGCACGGATTGAAATCTCCCGTCGTATTCTGAGCGCCGAAAAAGAAAGCCAGGACGCCGCGAGCGCAGCGCAGTCTGCGGGTTCAGGCCGCGTTCTGGCACTCATCGCCGTACTGGCCGTGCCGCTGATCGCATGGGGCGTCTATCCGCTGTTTGGCAAGCCGGACGTGCCGTCCATGCCGCTTGCCGGGCGTCTCTCCGATAATCCTGATCGCGGTTCGGTCGATGAACTCGTGGCACGGGCGGAAGCGCATCTGGCGAAAAATCCTGATGATGCACGCGGCTGGGACGTGCTGGCGCCGATCTACATGCGTCTTGGTCGCCCGGCTGATGCGGTGAATGCCTATCGTTCTTCCATCCGCATCGACGGTGAAAATTTCCCGCGCCTGCTGGGTCTGGCGGAAGGGCTTGCCGCCGTTTCAGGCGGCACGATCACTGCCGAGGCAGAGTCGTTTCTGAACAAGGCAGTTGAGCTTGAGCCAAACGATCCGCGTCCGCAGTTCTATCTTGCGCAAGGCGAGATGCAGGATGGCCGCCCGGATGCTGCGATTGCCCGTCTCAAGACACTTCTGGACAAGGCTCCAGCCGATGCTCCCTGGCGTGGTCAGGTCGAGCAGGCTATCGCGCGGCTGAGCAATCCTTCGGACAATCAGCCGACCCAGCAAAATGGCCCGTCATCCGACGATGTCGAGGCGGCCTCGTCTCTGTCGGCGGAAGATCGTCAGGCCATGATCGAGGGTATGGTTCAACGTCTGGATGAAAGTCTTCGCCAGAATAGTGGGGATGTCGAAGGCTGGAAGCGTCTCGTGCGGTCCTATATGATCCTGCATCGCCGCGATGCGGCGCTTGATGCCCTGAACCGGGGCATGACCGCCCTTGCGGAAGAACAGCGGACCGAGCTTCGCAGTTTCGCATCCGGCTTGGGCTTAGAGGCACAAAAATGAGCGCGACCGCAGAAGAAAACGCACGCAAGCCAAAGCCGGCCAGCAGTCTTGCCCGAACAATTGGCCAGAGAAAACGCAAGCGCCTTATACTGATCGGAGGCGCGCTGGCGGTTCTGGCCGTGGCGGTGGGGCTGATGCTGATGGCCTTCAATCAGGACATCCGGTTCTTCCGCACGCCCGCCGACCTGACGGAGCAGGAATTGACCTCGGGCTCGCGCTTCCGCCTTGGCGGTCTGGTTGAGGAGGGCTCGGTCAGGCGCGATGGCAGTGAGCTGTACTTTACGGTCACCGATACGATCAAGACCGTGAAAGTGGTGTTTGAAGGCATTCCGCCAGACCTGTTCCGCGAAGGGCAGGGTGTGGTGGCTGAAGGGCGTTTCGGACAGGACGGCGTGTTCCGCGCCGACAACGTGCTTGCCAAGCACGACGAAAATTATGTTCCAAAAGACCTTGCCGACAGCCTGAAAGCCAAAGGCGTCTGGGAGGGCAAATAACCATGCGTGAGCGTTTGGATAGATCGGGAGACTGCCTATGAGTGTCGAGATCGGCCATTTCGCGCTGGTGCTGGCGCTGGCTCTGTCGATTGTTCAGTCGGTCGTGCCGGTTATCGGTGCGCGCCGACGCGACACGCAGCTTATGTCGGTGGCCGTGCCAACGGCGATTGCAGTCTTCGCGCTGGTCTGCCTGTCTTCAGCGGTTCTGGTTCACGCTTATGTCGTGTCGGATTTCTCTGTGCTGAATGTCGTCGAAAACTCGCATTCGCAAAAGCCGCTCCTCTACAAGATCACCGGCGTTTGGGGAAACCACGAAGGCTCCATGCTGTTGTGGGTGTTCATCCTGACGCTTTTCAGCGCGTTGGTCGCAGCATTTTCCGGCAACCTGCCTGAAACTTTGCGCGCCAATGTTCTGGCCGTTCAGGGCTGGATCGGCGTGGCCTTTCTGGCCTTCATCATCTTCACGTCGAACCCGTTCACCCGCATTCTTCCGGCTCCAATGGAAGGCGGCGATCTCAATCCGATCTTGCAGGATATCGGCCTCGCCATTCATCCGCCGCTGCTTTATCTCGGTTATGTCGGCTTTTCGGTCTGCTTTTCCTTTGCGGTTGCGGCCCTTCTGGAAGGTCGTCTTGATGCGGCCTGGGCGCGCTGGGTGCGCCCGTGGACACTGGTCGCATGGACGTTCCTGACCGGCGGTATCGCGATGGGTTCCTACTGGGCCTATTACGAGCTTGGCTGGGGCGGCTGGTGGTTCTGGGATCCGGTTGAAAACGCGTCCTTCATGCCCTGGCTGGTCGGCACCGCCTTGCTGCATTCCGCGCTGGTCATGGAAAAGCGCTCGGCGCTCAAAATCTGGACAGTCCTGCTGGCGATCCTGACCTTCTCGCTGTCGCTGCTTGGAACTTTCCTCGTCCGCTCGGGCGTGCTGACTTCGGTACACAGTTTTGCGACCGATCCCGGTCGTGGGCTTTTCATTCTTGCCATTCTCGCCATTTTCATCGGCGGTTCTTTGTCGCTGTTTGCCCTTCGCGTGCAAAGCCTGACGGCGGGTGGCATTTTCCATCCAATCTCGCGGGAAGGGGCACTGGTCTTCAACAACCTGTTCCTGACCACTGCCGCCGCGACTGTTCTGATCGGCACACTTTATCCGCTGCTGCTTGAAGTCATGACCGGCGAAAAGATTTCCGTTGGCGCACCGTTCTTCAATATGACATTTGGCCCGCTGATGATTCCGCTTTTGTGTGCGGTTCCGTTTGGTCCGCTTCTCGCATGGAAGCGCGGCGACCTTTACGGCGTTTCCCAGCGCTTGATGACGGCTTTCGCTCTGGCGCTGGTGGCTGCCGGTATCGTGCTCTGGACCACTTCGGCAAAATCGCTGCTGGCGGCTTGCGGCGTGGGTCTCGCTGCCTGGTTGATTTTCGGCAGCCTCACCGATCTGGTGCAGAAGGCTGGTATCGGCAAGGTTTCGGCAACGAAAGCATGGGCCCGTTTCAAGGGCCTGCCGCGCTCGGTTTTCGGAACAGCTCTGGCGCATATCGGTCTTGGTGTGACGCTGCTCGGCATTGTCAGCGTGACGACCTTCGGCACCGAAAATGTACTCATCATGCGTGCAGGCGACACGGTTAAAGTTCAGGACTACACATTGCGGTTCGAAGGGCTTCGGCCTTTGACCGGTCCGAACTTCACAGAAAATCGCGGCACGTTCACGCTGCTCGATTCGAGCGCGCGCGATCTTGGCCGGATAGAGCCATCCAAGCGCTTTTTCCCCGCACGCCAGATGCCGACGACAGAATCGGGCATTCGCACGCTCTGGTTCAGTCAGGTCTATGTGGCGCTTGGCGACGAGCCGGGTGACGGTTCGGTGGTTGTCCGTATCTGGTGGAAGCCGCAGGTGACGCTGATCTGGTATGGCGCATTGGTCATGATGCTGGGCGGCCTGTTTTCGCTCGCCGACCGCCGTTTGCGTGTTGGCGCACCCGCGTCCAAGCGAAAGACCACGTCGCAGGAAGCGGAGGCTGCAGCATGAAGATGCGCAAACTCTTTGTCATGTGTGCTCTCGCTATTGCTCTGGTATTGCAGGGCACGGCAGCCTTTGCCGTCAATCCGGATGAGGTTCTGCCCGATCCGGTGCTTGAAAAGCGCGCCCGCACCATTTCCGGCGAATTGCGCTGCATGGTCTGCCAGAACGAATCCATCGATGATTCGAATGCGGAGCTTGCCCGCGATCTGCGTCTTCTCGTCCGCGATCGTCTGAAGGCAGGCGATACGGACGCTCAGGTGCTGGACTTTGTCGTCGCCCGTTATGGTGAGTTCGTGCTGTTGAAGCCGCGCCTGTCGGCCCGCACCGTTTTGCTTTGGGGTTTCCCGGTCATTGTGCTTGTGATCGGCGCTGTGGCGCTTGTCTTTGCGTTTCGTGGACGACGAAGGCTCGGCGAAGCAGCGCA
Organism: Brucella sp. 22210; assembly: GCF_052045675.1. Classification (NCBI taxonomy): domain Bacteria; kingdom Pseudomonadati; phylum Pseudomonadota; class Alphaproteobacteria; order Hyphomicrobiales; family Brucellaceae; genus Brucella; species Brucella sp. 22210. The sequence continues at coordinate 208,157 of NZ_JBQEPD010000005.1, read as the reverse complement.
GCCGCTTTCTGAAAGCGAAAAAGCAGAACTCGCCCGTCTTCTGAATAATAAATAGTTTTCGATATTTACGAGCGATTTTCTCCCTCGCTCACGGTGAACCTTACGAAACTTTCATGTTGCGGAAATTGAGCGGTAAGGTAGCTCTAACTATCTTGCGCTCTATAAAGGAATTACAGGGCCTCGTTTCCCAAGACGAGAGCGAAGGCCGGATTACCGCTCGTAAGGAGAAATAGATGTCCAGAGCTAGCACTTCCCATTATCGCAAGAGCGTTGCAGCTGTCGCAGTTTGCGCTGCCCTTGCCGGCGCGTTCGTTGCGACTGGCCCGCTTGGCGCGCTCAATGATGCGCGTGCGGAAGCCGTTCAGGTGACGCCGCCGCAGCAGACTGTCGGCTTTGCCGATCTGGTGGCAAAGGTACGTCCGGCTGTTGTCAGCGTGACCGTGAAGAAGAATGTGCAGGACGCAGACAATAGCGGCGGCGGTCAGAATTTCGGATCGCGTGGTTTCGACCAGCTTCCCGACGATCATCCGCTCAAGCGCTTCTTCCGTGATTTCGGCATGGAGCCGCCACGTGGCGATGCGCGTCCGGGTGCACGTCCTGATCGCGGTCCCGGCAAGCGTCCTGGCCGTCCGGGTCATGAACGCCCATATGCACAGGGTTCCGGTTTCTTCATCTCTGAAGACGGTTATGTCGTCACCAACAACCACGTCGTTTCCGACGGTGACGCCTATAGCGTCGTCATGGATGACGGCACCGAACTCGACGCCAAGCTGATCGGTACTGATCCACGCACCGACCTTGCCGTTCTGAAGGTCGATGATGCCAAGCGCAAGTTCACCTATGTCGCTTTCGGCGATGACAATCAGGTTCGCGTCGGCGACTGGGTTGTCGCAGTCGGCAATCCGTTCGGTCTCGGCGGTACGGTGACTTCGGGTATTGTTTCGGCCCGTGGCCGTGACATCGGCGCTGGTCCTTACGACGACTTCATCCAGATCGATGCGGCCGTCAACAAGGGCAATTCGGGTGGTCCGGCCTTCAACCTGTCCGGTCAGGTCGTCGGTATCAACACCGCCATCTTCTCGCCGTCGGGCGGCAGCGTCGGCATCGCCTTCGCAATCCCGTCGGGCACCGCAAAGCAGGTCGTCGATCAGCTCATCAAGAAGGGCTCGGTTGAACGCGGCTGGATCGGTGTGCAGATACAGCCGGTGACGAAGGATATCGCCGCTTCGCTTGGTCTGGCCGAAGAAAAGGGCGCAATCGTCGCTTCGCCGCAGAAGGATGGTCCTGCAGCCAAGGCTGGCATTCAGTCCGGTGACGTGATTACCGCCGTGAATGGTGAGCCGGTTCAGGATCCGCGTGATCTGGCCCGTAAGGTTGCCGGTATCAATCCGGGCGAAAAGGCTGCACTCAGCGTCTGGCGCAAGAACAAGGCTGAAGAAATCAGCATCACCATCGAAGCCATGCCGCAGGATCTGAAGCAGGCCGGTGGCGCGACTGATGAAGGCAAGGGCAGCCAGCAGAATGAAACGCTCGACAGCTACGGCCTGACCGTCACGCCTTCGGAAGATGGCACCGGTGTTGTGGTTACCGACGTCGATCCCGATAGCGATGCCGCTGATCGTGGTGTGCGCTCCGGCGATGTCATCGTCAGCGTCAACAATCAGGCTGTGAAGACTGCCAAGGATATCAACAGCGCCATTAGCGAAGCCTCCAAGTCGGGTCGCAAGGCTGTGCTGCTGCAACTGCAGAGCAATGATCAGAGCCGCTTCGTGGCCCTGCCGATCGATCAGGGTTGATGACCGGCATCCGCAGCGACTTTTGATGAACTGGATGCCAGGCGGGTAACTGCCTGGCATCATCTTAGAGCGCGTTTCGATCTGATTGTATCAGATCTGCGCTCTAAGTTTTTGTTTGCGCACATCTTATCCGAAAACCGTCTTACACTTTTCGGGATGTGCTTTATCTCCGAATGTAATTTATAAGTGGCGCCATGAAAATTCTCGTTATTGAAGATGACCGCGAAGCTGCTCGTTATCTGGAGAAAGCTTTCAGCGAAGCCGGGCATTCGGCAGATATCGCCGGTGACGGCGAGACCGGCTACACATTGGCCGAAAACGGTACTTATGACGTGCTGGTCGTTGACCGCATGCTGCCGAAGCGCGACGGGCTTTCCGTTGTGGCTGGCCTGCGTGCCAAGGGCATGGAAACGCCAGTGCTGATTCTATCGGCGCTCGGTGAAGTGGATGACCGCGTGACGGGCCTGCGTGCCGGTGGCGACGATTATCTGACCAAGCCATATGCGTTTTCGGAGCTTCTCGCGCGTGTGGAGGTGTTGCAGCGCCGTTCCAGCCCACGCGAGGCCGACACGATTTATCGCGTCGGCGATCTCGAACTCGACAGGCTAGCGCATACCGCGCGCCGTCAGGATGTTGACATCACGCTGCAACCGCGTGAATTCCGTCTGCTTGAATATCTCATGCGTCATGCCGGTCAGGTTGTGACCCGCACCATGCTGCTTGAAAATGTCTGGGATTATCACTTCGACCCCCAGACCAATGTGATCGACGTGCATATTTCGCGCCTGCGCTCCAAGATCGAAAAGGGCTTTGACGGCCCGCTACTGCACACGGTGCGCGGCGCCGGTTACATGTTGAAGGCCGGGCGTACAAAACAGACCGCCGCCAAGGTGGACTGATGGGTCGGTTTTCTGCGCTTATGCGCACCACGGCGGTGCGTCTGTCGGCTCTTTATCTGCTTCTCTTTGTCGTCGGCGCTGTCGCTTTGGTCTTCTACATGACCAATCTGTCGGCTTCGATTCTCACTGCCCAGACACAACAGGCGCTGGGTGAAGAAGTGGCGAGCATTGGCAAGAGCTATGCGCGCGGCGGTATTCCGCAGCTTGTGCGCAGCATAGACTATCGTTCGCGCCAGCCGGGCGCCTATCTCTATCTGGTTGCCGATCCATCGGGGCGCATTCTGGCGGGCAATGTCGAAAGCGTAGAGCCCGGCGTGCTGGACACGGATGGCATTGTCGAGCGGGCCTTCGTCTATAAGCGCTATGGTGAGCAGGGGACGGAAAGCGACCACCGCGCCGTCGCCGTGGTGATTGCTCTGCCGAACGGCATGCGTCTGCTGGTTGGGCGTGATCTCGGCGAGCCGGAGCGGTTTCGCGATATCATCCGTAGCTCGTTGATGCTGGCGCTTGGCATCATGGGTGCAGGCGCGCTGCTGATCTGGCTCTTTGTCGGACGTCGCGCCTTGAAGCGTATCGATGACGTGTCCAAGGCTTCGCAGCGCATCATGGATGGTGACCTGACCGGACGTTTGCCGGTCAACGGTTCCGGCGATGAGTTCGACCGTCTATCAGGCAATCTCAACGTGATGCTCGGGCGGATACTGGAGCTGAACGAAGGACTGAAGCAGGTTTCCGACAATATTGCCCACGATCTCAAGACGCCGCTCACTCGTCTGCGCAACCGCGCCGAGGAAGCTTTGGCTGGCAAGAAGGCCGGCCCCGAATATCGCGAGGCGCTTGAAGATATCATCAGTGAGTCGGATCAGCTGATCCGCACCTTCAACGCGATCCTGATGATCTCGCGTCTGGAAGCCGGTTATTCGGCGGAAAATCTCGAAGATTTGCCCGTCGCGCCCATCGTGCGGGATGTGGCGGAAATGTACGAACCGGTTGCCGAAGATGCAAATGTAAAGCTGACGCTTGGTGCCTTGGACGAGGTGGTGCTGCATATCAACCGCGAACTGGTTGGTCAGACGGTTTCCAATCTCGTGGACAATGCGATCAAATATGCCGGTGGCGAGGAGCGCGAGGCCAATGTGTCGCTTGCCATGGAGCGCGACGCCAACTGGGTGCGGATCATCGTTGCCGATAACGGGCCGGGCATTCCGGAGGAAAAACGCGAACAGGCGACAGAACGTTTCGTCCGTCTTGAGGAAAGCCGCACACAGCCGGGTTCCGGCCTCGGTTTGAGTCTTGCCAAGGCGGTCATGAAGTTGCACGGTGGCGCGCTTCGTCTTGAAAGCAACGAACCGGGATTGCGTGCCGTTCTGGAGTTTCCGTTGCCGCATGGCGAGGTGAAATAGCAAAATGTAAGAGGGGATCATGGCGGCTGACGATACAAAGGAACTGTTTTTCGAGAGAGACCTTTGTGCGCTGACGCCGCTCGATCCTGATCGGGCGCGATCCTTCCTCGCCGACCTGATAGAGCGGTCCCGTGAGGACGAACTGTCAGATGTCGTCGCTCTGCTGGAAAAGAAGAAGGCTTCGGCCTTCCTGTCGGCGGTGCTCGATCTGTCGCCGTTCATTCGCGAAGCGCTGACCCGGCATCCGTCTATTCTGAGCCGCATCGTTTCTGCTTCGCCCGAAACCGCGTTGCACGACATTCTCGCGACGGTTTCGCTCTGCGGCATGGAGGAGGGCGCGAGCGAAGCATCGCTCATGACCGATCTGCGCCGCTTCAAACGCGAAGCGCATGTGCTGATCGCGCTTTGCGATCTGGCCCAGATTTTCAATACGGAAGCCACCACCGGCTGGCTGACAGAACTGGCTGAAGCCTGCACCGGCGCTGCCGTGCGCTTTTTGCTGCGCGATGCGGATGCGGCTGGGAAAATCAATCTGCCCGACCGCAACAAGCCCGACAAGGACTGCGGCTGGATCGTGCTGGGCATGGGCAAATTCGGCGCGCGCGAACTGAACTATTCCTCCGATATCGACCTGATCGTCTTTATCGACGAAACCAAACCGGCCATCGGCGATCCTTATGAATGCGTTGACACGTTTTCGCGCCTGACACGGCGGCTTGTCCGTATCCTCCAGGACCGCACGGCGGACGGCTATGTCTTCCGCGTCGATCTTCGCTTGCGTCCTGATCCGGGGTCGACGCCGCTTGCGATTCCCGTTGGCGCTGCGCTGCATTATTACGAAGGGCGCGGCCAGAACTGGGAGCGCGCCGCCATGATCAAGGCGCGACCCGTCGCCGGTGATCGTGCCTCCGGTCGTCAGGTGCTGGCGGAACTCTCTCCTTATGTCTGGCGCAAATATCTCGATTATGCGGCGATTGCCGATGTTCATTCGATCAAGCGGCAAATCCACGCCCATAAGGGCCACGGCGACATTGCCGTTCACGGTCACAATGTGAAGCTCGGGCGCGGGGGTATCCGCGAGATCGAGTTCTTCGTCCAGACCCAGCAGCTGATTGCTGGCGGGCGCTTCCCGGAGCTGCGCGGCAATCAGACTGTGCCGATGCTGGGCCAGTTGGCAGAGCGCGGCTGGATCACGGAAAAGGCGCGCGATGCGCTGGCGAAGGAATATTACTTCCTGCGCGATGTGGAACACCGCATCCAGATGATCGCCGACGAACAGACCCATATTCTTCCCGAGGACGATGAAGGCTTTGCCCGTGTCGCTCATATGATGGGCTATGCCGATGCGGCTGAGTTCTCGGAGGTTTTCCTCGACGCGCTCAAGATCGTTGAAAAGCACTATGCGGCGCTTTTTGAGCAGGCGCCGGAACTCGGCACATCGACGGGCAATCTCGTCTTCACCGGCGATGTGGATGATCCGGGTACGCTGGAAACGCTCGCAGCCATGGGCTATGAGCGCCCCAGCGACATCTGCCGGGTTATCCGCACCTGGCATTTCGGGCGCTATCGCGCCACCCAGTCGGCGGAAGCGCGCGAGCGCCTGACCGAATTGACGCCTGCGCTCCTCAATGCCTTCGCCGAGACCAAGCGCGCCGATGAGTCGCTGTTGCGTTTCGACAGTTTCCTGCAAGGGCTTCCAGCGGGCATCCAGCTTTTCAGCCTGCTTCAGTCCAATCCGCGCCTGCTCAATCTGCTTGTGATGATCATGAGCGCCGCGCCGCGGCTGGCCGAAATCATCACGCGCAATCCGCATGTTTTCGACGGTCTGCTAGACCCGGCAATCTTTTCAGAGATGCCGACCCGCTCCTATCTGGAAGAACGGCTGCGCGTCTTTCTCGGAGCCGCGACGGACTACGAGGAAGTGCTGGATCGGCTGCGCATCTTCGCGGCAGAGCATCGTTTCCTCATCGGCATTCGCCTGTTGACGAGCGCGATTGACGGTGTGCGCGCCGGGCGCGCTTTTTCCGATCTGGCTGAGCTGATGATCGGTAAGGCATTTGAGGCTGTTGAAGCCGAATTGCAGCGTCGCCACGGCAAGGTCAAAGGCGCGAAATCGGCGCTGCTCGCCATGGGCAAGCTCGGCAGTCGTGAGCTAACTGCGGGTTCCGATGTCGATCTGATCCTGCTTTACGATCACGACACGGATGCCGATGAATCTGACGGTGAAAAGCCGCTCGCTCCGTCGCAATATTATATTCGCCTGACGCAACGCCTGATCGCCGCTCTGTCCGCACCGACGGCGGAAGGTGTGCTCTATGAAGTCGACATGCGTTTGCGCCCTTCGGGAAACAAGGGGCCTGTCGCAACTCATATCGAGTCCTTCGGCAAGTATCAGCGGACAGAGGCCTGGACCTGGGAGCATATGGCGCTCACGCGGGCACGCCCGATCCATGGCGACGAGAGCTTTATTACGCATATCACGGCGGAGATCGACGAGGTGCTGTCAGCACCCCGTGACGTGAAGAAGATCGCCAAGGACGTGCGCGAAATGCGCGACCTGATCTATCAGGAAAAGCCGCCGCGTGATGACTGGGATTTCAAGCTGAAGCCCGGCGGCATTGTCGATCTGGAATTCATCGCGCAATTCGCGGTTCTGGTTGGGAACGTTACCAAGAAGCCGCGCCCGCTGGGAACGGAAGAGGTTCTTGGCTCGCTCGACCCGGCCTATGCCGAACCCGCGCTCGCCGACAGTATGGTCGAAGCGCATCGGCTTTATACGAATTTGAGCCAGACCATTCGCTTATGCCTCGGCAGCGATGCGCCGCGAGACGAGTTCATTCCGGGTATGATTGATCTTCTCTGCCGCGCTGCCGATATGCCGGATATCAAGCGCGTTGAACATCATCTGACCGAACTGGCGAAGGAAGTCCGCGCGAGTTTTGAAAAGCTTGTAAGCGCTTAATTTTAAGCCGCGTGGATTGCGGTACTGTGCCCGCTGATCTGCACGGCCTTGCGGTCAGGTATGCTGACCGCAACCACCGTGCCGACGCCCTCGGTCGAGCGAATGCGCAGCCAACCGCCATGCAGTTCCGCCAGCGAGCGGGTGATGGCGAGGCCGAGGCCTGACCCGCTATGGGTTTTGGTGAACTGGTTTTCGACCTGTTCAAACGGCTGGCCGATCTTTTTCAAAGCCGACTTCGGAATACCGACGCCCGTGTCCTGAATGGTCATGAACAGGGCCGATCCGGTCTTGCGGGCGCGCACTGTGATATGTCCGTTATGGGACGTGAACTTGACCGCGTTGGACAGGAGATTGATCAGCACCTGCTTGACCGCACGGCGGTCGGCATAGAGCTGCATGGCGTCTTCGATCCGCGTTTCGACCGTAATGTTCTTCTCATCGGCTTGCAGTGAAATCATGCGCACCGTCTCATTGATGAGCGGGCAAAGATCGATCTGCTCGCGGTCGAGCGAGAAATGACCGGCTTCGATCTTCGACATGTCGAGAATGTCATTGATGACGTTCAGCAGGAAGTTACCGCTGGTGTGAATGTCGTTGATATATTCCTCGTAGCGGTCGGAGCCGAGCGGTCCGAAGGTGCCCGCCTGGATCATCTCCGAAAAGCCGATGATCGCATTGAGCGGCGTGCGTAGCTCATGGGACATATTGGCGAGGAATTCCGACTTGGCACGGTTGGCCGCTTCGGCGCGTTCCTTTTCCTGACCGTATTTACGGGCCAGCTCGGACAGTTCGCGCACACGGTCGCGCTCACCCTTACGGGCAATCGACAGATCGTGAATGGTCGCCATGAGACGGCGTTCGCTATCCACCAGACGTTCCTGATGCAGCTTGAGCTGGGTGATGTCGGTGCCGATGGAAACCAGACCGCCATCCTGCGTGCGGCGTTCGTTGACCTGTAGCCAGCGACCATCGCTGAGCTGGCGTTCGAAAGTCTGCCCGCCTGCGCGATTGTGTTCGTTGGCCATGCGGCGTTCAAAGGTGAATGGGCGCGTATGAGCGTCAACTTCGTTGCGTGGTACACCCGGCTTCAGTGTCCAGACCGGCAGGCCGGCATATTCGCTGAACTTGGAATTCGCCATCACCAGACGGTTGTTGGCATCCCACAGAATGAAGGCTTCCGAGATGTTCTCAATGGCTTCGCGGATGCGCATGTCGGCTTCCGCCGTCGCTTGCGCAAAGCGGTGCTGCTCGCTGACGTCGAAGGCGATGCCGACCAGATGCAAGTCGCCTTCAGCCGCAATATCGGCACGCACACGCATCCAGACCCACGATCCATCCGCATGACGCATGCGGAACACGCGGTCCACGTGAGAAAAGTCGCCAGCCGCCGCCTGCTCGGCGAGGGAATAGAGGTCGCCATCTTCCGGATTGATGATTGCCGCGACATCGCTGAACGGCAGCACTGCGTCCTGCGCTTCATAGCCCAGCATTTCATACATGGAGCGGGACCAGTAGATGCGCCCGCGCGCCATGTCCCAGTCCCAGAGACCGCAGCGTCCGCGCGCCATGGCGAGATCAATCCGGAGCTGGATCTGATTGGAAAGGTCGTCGGCTTCGCGGGCCCGCGCCGCCTGACTGAAATAGGCGTAAAGAATGGCGAACATGACACCGGTGGTGCCAGCAAAGAGCGTGACATTCAGCGAGACGGCGCGACGCCACTCGGCAAAGATCGTATTCTCCGCTTCCGTCGCGATGATGGAATAAGGCGCTGTCAGCGGCTTGGACAAAGCGCCATAGGCCGCTTCGCCTTGCAGGAGAATTTTCAGCACACCTGCGCGTTCGGCAAAGAGGAACAGCGGCTGCGCTTCCGACAGGATCGTATCAATCGGCTTGCCGGATAAATCGGAGAGTGGGCCGGAAGCTGCGACCACCGACGACTGGCCGTCAACGATGGCAACTGTCATGCCGGACGATGAGAGGCCGCGCGAGCGAAACTCGGCAATGGTATCCTGCAAGTCCTTGGCGGAAACCTGCGCGCCTGCGCTGGTGCCGTTTGCCACGCGCTCGATCATCTGCGCCAGATTGGCAGTCGCTGCCGACAGCGAAGCCTTGTGCTGCTGTTCAATGTCGTCATGCCAGGCCAGCATGGAAAACACGCGGGCGACACCGAGAATGACAAGAAAAATGATGATCAGCGCGGGAACGAGGCGGCGCAGAATGGGCTCCATCGAGATGAATTTGCCATAGGCCGGACCCGCGAGAAGACGGACATGGCCCGAGACCTTGCCTTTCCTTCTCTTCCGACCGGATTCGCAATGCGTCCCCGCCGGCGCGCCATACGCGTCGGTGCTCGCCATCTGATGGTCCCTCGTGAAATGCCTGCGAGTGAAGTGATTCGGAATACGCCACCTCCGAATACATTCAATGAATCAAAAGTGATTCGCGCTGTCCAGCGATTTCGTTAACGAGACGTAAAAAAGGCCAGTCGCCGACGTTGATTTTCTTATGAATCTCAAGCCTTTATCCGGAATCAGTTCCTTAGCCGACGCGCTTAAATCCATGAAAAGACTCATGAAAAACCTGGTCGCTTCCGAAGCGTGCCAGAGCAGGGCGAAAGCGCATAGCTGTTCACCCTGTCAGCCGCAGAAGGGCAGCTGGCAGGAGCGAATCAGGTTGCTTCGATTGTCGCCCGCGAATCAGGCGAGAGTACGATCCACGATGTCGCGCAGGTCGGTTGAAAGCTTGGGCACGCCCGATATGCGGGCGAGGGCCGCGCGGGCATGTTCACGCCGCGTTTCTTCCAGCGACCGCCAGGACCGCATCGACGTCAGAAGCCGCGCAGAGAGCTGCGGGTTTTCGGGATCGATAGCGAGGATCGTCTCGGCGAAGAACACATAGGCCGCGCCGTCCTTGCGATTGAAACCGGTCGGGTTCGACGCCGAGAAGGAGCCGATCAGCGAGCGCACGCGGTTTGGATTGTCGAGCGAGAACAGGCGGTGGACGGCAAGCTGGCGCACGGTTTTCAGTGCGTGTTCGCCGGGGCGGGTGGCCTGAACATTGAACCACTTGTCCATGACAAGCCCGTCGCCGCCGAAACGCTGTTCGAAGCTGGAGAGCGCTTCCCGCGCTTCATCCGTATCGCCGAAGCGGTGAACGAGAACCGTCAGCGCCGCAAAGCGGTCGGTCATGTTGTCGGCTCCCGCATATTGCAGGGCGGCACGACGCTGGTTGCCTTCGTGGCGGCTCAGATAATCCAGCAGCGCATTGCGCAAGGCGCGCTTGCCTGCCGCTTCCGCATCGGGGGTAAAAGCGCCAGTCTGCTTGAGTCCGTCATATAGCCGGGCGAAATCACCCGCATAGGCCGATGCAATAGCGGCGATCAGGTGATCCCGGCTGGCAAGGATGGCGTCGGGATCGACATTATCGCCCATTTCACGGGCCACATCGCTTTCGCTTGGCAAGCTCAGGCAGAGCGCGCGGAACGCCGGATCAAGTGTCTCGTCGGATGCGACGCGACCGACCAGTTCCACCACCTTAGCATTCAGCTCCGGCTTATGGCCGCCACGAACGCGCTTGGCGCCCTCGAGCAGGGTGCGGGTGAGAATGCTGTTCATGGCCTGCCAGCGTGCAACCGGATCGCTGTCATTCAATGCGAGGAATGTCAGGTCCTCTTCGGAAAGCGGCGAGGTCAGATTGACCGGCGCGGAAAAGCCGCGTAGCAGCGAGGGAACCGGACGCGCCTTGATGCCGTGGAAAACAATGGTCTCCGATGAGTGGTGCAGGTGAATGACATTGTCATGCACATCGCCGCCTTCAACGGAAGTCGGCTTCATATCTTTGCCGTCCGGGCCGATGAGGCCGAAAGCAATCGGAATATGCATCGGCTTTTTCACTGACTGGCCGGGTGTTGGCGCCAGCGCCTGACGCAGGCGGATTGTGAAGGTTTCAGCCGTCGCATTGTATTCGAAATCCGCATCCACTCGCGGTGTGCCTGCCTGATCGTACCAGAGCGCGAATTGCGCGAAATCTTGCCCGGAAACGTCGGCAAAAACCTTGATGAAATCTTCGATGGTGGCAGCATCGCCGTCATGGCGCTCGAAATAGAGGTCCATACCCTTGCGGAATAGGTCTGGCCCGATGATCGTGCGGATCATGCGGACGACTTCCGAGCCTTTTTCATAGACGGTTGCCGTGTAGAAATTGTTGATCTCGCGATATTCGCGCGGTCGCACCGGATGGGCGAGAGGGCCGCCATCTTCTGGAAACTGCTGCGCCTTCAGGATCTTCACTTCGGCGATGCGCTTTACCGGACGCGAGCGTTGATCGGCGGAGAATTCATGATCGCGATAGACGGTCAGCCCTTCCTTGAGGCAAAGCTGAAACCAGTCGCGGCAGGTGATGCGGTTGCCGGTCCAGTTGTGGAAATATTCGTGTGCGATGACAGCCTCGATACCGGCATAGTCCACATCGGTCGCAGTTTCGGGATCGGCCAACACATATTTGTCGTTGAAGACATTGAGCCCCTTGTTCTCCATCGCGCCCATGTTGAAATCCGACACGGCGACAATGTTGAAGACGTCGAGATCATATTCGCGCCCGAACTTTTCCTCATCCCAACGCATGGAGCGCTTCAGCGCGTCCATGGCGTAAAGTGCGCGCGATTCCTTGCCGTGTTCGACATAGATGGCGAGATCAACCGGGCGACCGGAAGCGGTTGTGAAATGATCCTTCACAACGCCGAGCGAACCGGCAACAAGCGCGAAGAGATAAGACGGCTTGGGATGCGGATCATGCCACACCGCAAAATGCCGGTTGGCGCTGCCTTTTGTCGTTCCGTTTTCTACCGGATTGCCATTGGAAAGCAGGATCGGCGCGGCATCACGGTCGGCTTCGACACGCACCGTATAGACGGAAAGCACGTCAGGGCGGTCATAATAATAGGTGATGCGACGGAAGCCTTCGGCCTCGCATTGCGTGCAATAGACGCTGCTGCTGCGATAAAGCCCTGAAAGCTGCCGGTTGGTCGTCGGATTGACGGCGGTGACGATTTCCAGCGTGAAGCGCTCACCTTCCGGCAGATCGCTGATGGTCAGGAGATCGGGTGTTGCGACATAACTATTATCAGCAAGCGGGGTGCCGTTGATGGCAATGCTGACGAGCTTGAGTTCGTCGCCATCGAGGACCAGCGGCGTGCCGGGCGCGGTGCCCGGACGGCGCTCGATTGTCAGCTCGGCACGGACAACGGTTTTCTCTGGCTCCAGCGTGAAGTCGAGCTTTGTTTCCGGTATCGCGTAAGGTGTCGGGCGGTAATCTTCGAGACGGAATGTCTGGCCGGTTTCTGTACGCATCGCGGAACTCTTTCTGTGAAGTCTTGTGCTGGATTCGTACCCGGCTTTTGCCCAAACGACAAGAAACGAGCGCCGGGCAAATAAATTTGCCGAACACAACGCTATGGCTGGCAGTTCATGGCAAACAGGCATAAGAAAACAATGTGGTCATACTACTTGGCCGCAAGTTTTACGCGGTATATGTGGGGAATTGCATCGTGAACGCTCGTGCGAGCGCAGCTGTTGAGGCGGCAGGGCTAGATTCAAATCCGATGCTTGGTATCGGTCTCAAGATTGCTTCCGTTGCCGTCTTTGTCGGCATGTCCACCATGCTCAAAGCTGCCGATGGTGTGCCGCTAGGCCAGCTTATTTTCTTCCGATCTTTTTTCGCAGTCATCGCTGTTCTGCTCTATTTGCAATGGCGTGGGCAACTCTCGGGCGCGTTTCGGACACAGCATGGCTTCAGCCATTTTTGGCGTGGGCTGGTTGGCGTCTGCGCCATGACAATGAGCTTCTTTGCGCTGATGAAACTGCCGCTGCCGGAAGCAATCGCCATTAATTATGCCTCTCCGCTGATGACGGTGATTCTCGGTGCGGTCATTCTGCATGAAGTCGTCCGGTTCTATCGCTGGAGCGCAGTGCTGGTCGGGCTTTTCGGCGTGCTGATCATTATCTGGCCGCGCCTGACGCTGTTTTCCGGAGGCAATGTCGGACAGGACGAGGCCATTAGAGCCTTGTCGGCGCTTGGAGCCGCTTTCATGGCCGCTATCGCCATGCTTCTGGTCCGGCGGCTCGTGCAAACCGAGCGCACGGCGACCATCGTGATCTATTTCTCGCTATCGGCCAGCGTCATTGCACTGGTCAGCCTGCCTTTTGGCTGGGTTGTGCCCAGCTGGACACAATTGGCGCTGCTCGTCGGTGCCGGATTTGCTGGCGGCATCGCCCAGATTCTGCTGACCGAATGCTACCGTCACGCGCCGATGTCTACCATTGCGCCATTTGAGTATACGTCGATGCTGCTTGGCCTGTTGATCGGCTTTCTGCTGTTCGGCGATGTGCCGACGCTGGAAATGCTCGTCGGCAGCGTCATTGTCATGGCGGCTGGCGGCTTTATCATCTACCGCGAACACAGGCTCGCGGTTGAACCGCACAAGATCAACGCGCCGCAAGGCCAGTAAAGGGCGTCAGCTTGCCGTTTCCTGCGGTCCTTCGGAGCGCGGATCAAGCTGCATGGTTTCCGGTGTGGACTGGCCGTCCGGCGTGTGGAACTTGTATTCGGTCTTCTGCTCGCTGATTGCCGGACGTTGCAGCCTGCGAATGCGCCAGAAGGCGTGCAGGCCGTAAACGCCAAAGGCGATGGCCATGGTCACGAAGAATCCGGAAGGGCCGATGGCATCCATCAGCGGACCCGACAGCGCCGGGCCCACAACGCTGCCAGCACCATAGATGATCAACAATCCGCCGGAGATTTTGACGAATTCGCTGGCATCGGCATAGTCATTGGCGTGGGCGACGTTGAGGCTATAGATCGGATAGATCACCGAGCCGAACAGGAACATCATTGCGTAAATCGCATAGGGTGTGGTCGGGTGAAACAGCACCATGACCAGCGACAAGGCGAAGCCGATGATACCGGCCAGCACCATGACATAGCGCCGGTCTACGAAGTCGGATGCGCGGCCGAGCGGATACTGGAAGATGGCGCCACCGATCATTGCGGAGGCGAGCATGGTCGCGATACCGAAGGTCGAAAGCCCATTCATTTCGCCGTAGATAGCAGCAAGAAAGTTCCATGTACCGGCGACGATACCGGCGATAAGCGAGCCAACGGCTGCGGCTGGCGAGCGGCGGTAAAGCCCCTTAAGGTCAAGCGAAACCTGCGTCAGCGGGTTTGGTGACTGGGCGCTGGACAGGGCAGTCGGCAGCAGGGCGCTGGCATAGATGATCGCGCAGATGATGAACAGCGTCTGGGTCATCGCATCGCCGAAGGGCAGAATATACTGTCCGCACATCAGGCCGAGCATGGTGATGATCATATAGATCGAGAAAATGCGCCCGCGCGATTCATTGGTCACGCGCTCGTTTAGCCAGCTTTCGATGATCATGTAAGCGCCCGCAAGCGAAAAGCCCGCGACGCCGCGAAAGATCATCCAGGCCACCGGGCTGACCACGAGCGCATGAAACAACAGCGCCATCGACAACAAGGTCAGCAGAGCGGAAAACACGCGCACATGTCCGACGCGCCGCACCAGATGTGGCACCACGATACAGCCGATGGTGAATGCCAGCGAATAGCTCGTGCCCATCCAGCCGATGGTTGTGGTGGACCAGCCCTCCATTCCGCCGCGCAACGGCAGGAGAATACCCGCGAGGCCACCGGCGAGCAGCATCAGGAACGTGCTTGCAAGCAGGGCGGCGATGGGCAGGAGCTGGCCAGCCATGAGGTACTCCAATGAGATGAATTCGGAATCTAAAACTACTTGTCGCCGTCTGGCGCTTTGGCAAGCGGCGAAATAGAACAAGTTTGCGGCATGTTGGTGACAAGCATTGTTCTGATGAACGAGCCGATGCCACCGAAAGGCCGGAATATCAATTGCGTATTTCGTCTAATTTCAACTTTACGGACAGAAAGTCACGCCAGGCAAAACGCTTCTGTGCGGGTGTGCGCAGAAGATAGGCGGGATGCAATGTCGGCAAAACCGGAATTTCCATTCCGGACGGCGTGCGATGAATTTTCCAATTGCCCCGAAGCCGCAATATGCCCTCGGTTGCACCCGTCAGCGCCTTGCCGGCTGGCCCGCCGAGCGCGACCAGTATTTTCGGCGCGGCAAGCTCGATCTGCCGCTCGATGAACGGGCGGCAAAGCTCGGTTTCCAGCGGCGTGGGGGTGCGATTGCCCGGCGGGCGCCAGGGGATCGTATTGGCAATATAAACGCTTTCGCGCTTGAGGCCGATGGATTCGATCATCCGGTTCAGGAGCTGGCCGGATTTGCCGACAAAAGGCAGGCCTTCCATATCCTCATCCCGTCCCGGCGCTTCGCCGATGAACATGATATCGGATGAGGGGTCACCATCGGCAAAGCACAGGTTCTTCGCGGTGAGTTTCAGATTGCAGCCGTCAAAGGCCGCAAGCTTCTCGCGCAGTTCATCCAGTGTCGCAGCTTGTGCTGCGGCCTCACGGGCCAGAGCGATCTGGGCCGTATCGGGCACGTCGGCTGCTGCCTGGACAGGTCTGCTTTCAGGCGAGGGGGTTGCGGCGGCTGAGGGTTGTTGCCAGTTTTGCGCACGGCTTGGCTGATTGGGCTGCTGCTGTGGGCGAGGGCGCTCGGCTGCCTGCGTGTCCTGTCGCGGTGCGGCAGGTGCGCGCTGCGGTTCGGCAAAGCGGTCGATAGGCGTGTCCGAGAGCGGCATGTCAACGCCCGCTTCCGCATAGAAGCGAAGCAAGCCTTCCATATCCAGTGTCTCTCGGCCATCAGTCATCTTTGTACCTCAACAGATGAGGTGGCGAATTTTGGCGGTGAATGCAAGAGCGCGTCGCGCTTTTCGCGATCAAACTACGGACTAACCACCGGAAGCTTACGCTGGGCGCGAGAAATCATGCCAATCCCGACAAGTCGCGACAAAAAATCCCTACAGGCCATTTTCAAACAATTGAAATTGACGTTTACGTCAAAGTAAATATCATTAAACGCACTCAGACGCCGATTTTGGACAATTCGACGCATTTGCGACAGTTGCTAACTCTGTAAGAGGATAAAGGCGAATGACGGGAACAGGCAAATCCTATTGCATGCTGCCCAGCGCTGGCCAAACAGCCGGTTGATGGGTATTCGCAATGGGATTATGCGTAAAAACAATTGGATGCATCATCCGCACTATCGTAGTGAAACGATGATGTCATACCGAACGGAGGGATGAATGTCCGAAGCCCCAGAACATGCGAACCAGGAGCTTCCCGAACGCGAGAGCATGGAATTTGACGTTGTGATCGTCGGCGCGGGCCCCGCGGGTCTTGCTGCGGCGATCCGCCTGAAGCAGGTCAATCCAGAGCTTTCAGTCGTGGTCCTTGAAAAGGGCGGGGAAGTCGGTGCGCATATCCTGTCTGGCGCCGTTGTCGATCCGGTGGGTATCGACCAGCTTCTGCCGAACTGGCGCGACGATGAAGGGCATCCTTTCAAGACGCCGGTGACGGACGATCATTTCCTGTTGCTGGGTCCCGCAGGTTCAGTGCGTTTGCCGAACTTCGCCATGCCGCCTTTGATGAACAATCACGGCAACTATATCGTGTCGCTCGGCAATGTCTGCCGCTGGCTTGGCACGAAGGCCGAAGAGCTGGGCGTCGAAATCTATCCGGGCTTTGCTGCGACCGAAGTTCTGTACAATGACGAAGGCGCTGTCATCGGTGTGGCCACCGGCGACATGGGCGTTGAGCGCGACGGCACTCATGGGCCGAATTATACGCGCGGCATGGCGCTGCTCGGCAAATATACGCTGATCGGCGAAGGCGCACGCGGTTCGCTGGCCAAGCAGTTGATCTCGAAGTTCAAGCTGGATGAAGGCCGCGAGCCGGGCAAATTCGGCATCGGCCTCAAGGAATTGTGGCAGGTCGATCCGTCCAAGCACAAGCCGGGTCTGGTCCAGCACTCCTTTGGCTGGCCGCTCGACATGAAGACCGGCGGCGGTTCGTTCCTCTATCACCTCGAAGACAATATGGTTGCGGTCGGCTTCGTGCTGCACCTCAACTATAAGAACCCGTATCTGTCGCCGTTTGAAGAATTCCAGCGTTTCAAGACGCATCCGGCCATCAAGGATGTCTTTGAAGGCGGCAAGCGTCTGTCCTATGGCGCACGCGCCATTACCGAAGGCGGCTTCCAGTCGGTGCCGAAACTGTCCTTCCCGGGCGGCGCGCTGATCGGTTGCTCGGCAGGTTTCGTAAACGTGCCGCGCATCAAGGGCAGCCACAATGCGGTTCTGTCCGGCATTCTCGCCGCCGACAAGCTGGCGGAAGCCATTGCAGCTGGTCGCGCCAATGACGAGCCGGTCGAGATCGAGAACAGCTGGCGTTCAAGCCTGATCGGCAAAGACCTGAAGAAGGTTCGCAACGTCAAGCCGCTGTGGTCGAAGTTTGGCACGGTTATAGGTGTCGCTCTGGGCGGTCTCGATATGTGGACCAACCAGCTGTTCGGCTTCTCCTTCTTCGGAACGCTCAAGCAGGGCAAGAACGACGCGCAGTCGCTCGAACCGGCGGCAAAGCACAAGAAGATCGACTATCCGAAGCCGGATGGTGTTCTGACGTTTGATCGCCTGTCGTCGGTGTTCCTGTCGAACACCAATCATGATGAAAACGAACCGATCCACCTGCAGGTCCGCGACATGCAGTTGCAGACGTCGTCGGAACACGATGTTTTCGCTGGCCCGTCGACGCGCTATTGCCCGGCAGGCGTCTATGAATGGGTGGACAAGGACGGCAACTCGGCTGCTGATCCAAGCGCCAAGGATGTCCGTTTCGTCATCAACGCGCAGAACTGCGTGCATTGCAAGACGTGCGACATCAAGGACCCGAACCAGAACATCAACTGGGTGCCGCCACAAGGCGGCGAAGGACCGGTCTATGTGAACATGTAAAGGTTCACATGAGGCGTCTGTTTCTGCCAGACACACTACCTAGCAGTCGAGCAACTGCTAGGTAGCATCCGGCAGGAAAATCGTGGCTTCCATGAATGTCACGGCGTTGCCGCGCAGAATAACGCGGTCCCCGACCAATTCGCAGTCGAGCCATCCTCCGCGCGCCGACGCCTGATAGGCGGTCAGCTTGTCGCGCTGCAATCGCGAAGCCCAGTAGGGCACAAGCGTGGCATGGATGGAACCTGTCACCGGATCTTCCGGAATTCCCGCCCCCGGAACAAAATAGCGCGACATAAAGTGTGCCTTTGCGCCGTCCACTTCCTGGCCTGTCACGACAAGACCGACGGAGCCGAGAAGGGCGATGGCCGCCAGGTCTGGAACGAATTTGCGCACGGCATCGGCGCTGCCAAGATCGGCAAAGAAATTCTCGAAGTTGCGAAAGATGTGAACCGGCGGTTCAACGAAAATATCTGCAATTTCGTGTGGCAGCGCATCAATAGGTTCTGGCGACAGACGGGGAATATCGAGACTGTATCCGTTCGTCTCTCGCGATACGCTCAGTTCACCAACCCGCGTGTGGAAGACGAGCAATGTGTCCGCCTTTCCTGTGGTGAACAGCACATGCGCTGTTGCGAGGGTGGCGTGACCACAGAAATCAACCTCAAGCGCCGGGGCGAACCAGCGCAAATCCCATGCGCCATCGGGGCGGGCTTTGACAAAGGCGGTCTCGGCGAGGTTGTTCTCCTGCGCAATCGCCAGCATTTGCGCATCCGGCAGCCAGTCTTCAAGGATGAGGACAGCAGCCGGGTTTCCTGCGAAAACTCGATCGGTGAATGCATCGACCTGATACATTTGCATGCGGAAAGCTCCTTGCTGTGGATGATGCTGCCGTCGCACGTGAAATTCAGCAGCAGCATCCACTGGGATTCCGCACCTTAGTCAAGGTCCGAACGCTGAGGCGTTCTATTGAAGCATAACGGATTGCGTTTCCGGCTCGTCTTCGTCCGGGCGCACCGGGGCTGGAACGGAGAAGTCCAGCCTTACGGGCAGATGATCCGACCCGGCGTCTTCGCGGGCTGAAACCTTGGGCGAAACAATGTCCGCGCTGGTGAAAATCTGATCGATAGGCAGGCCGAGATAAGGCGCCAGTGACACCGGCAGGAAGGACGGGAACCATGTTCCGCCAATGCCGGTCATATGTGTGGTCTTCGATGCGACTTCGACCCGGCGAACGGCATTGCTCCACGGCACGGCGTTCAGATCACCTGCGATGATCGTTGGCCCCGCCAATTGCTTCAGGCCCGGTTCGATATAGCCAAGCTGATAGGGCTGCCAGCGCGGCCATGGCCAAGAAAAATGCAGCGAGGCCACATTGATATGCGTGCCGCCGAGATCAACGGGCGCGATGGCGAGCAATCCGTCACCGATGCATACAGGCTGACCGCCTTCAACGAAGGGACGGCGAGACAGAATGCCGACACCCCAGGTTCGCGAATCTTCACGGCAGCTGAGACGATAGGGATAGGTGGCCTGAAGAATATCGAGCCATTTGGTCCACTGCTCGCTGGCTTCCTGATAGGCGATGATATCCGGCTTTTCGCGGGCGATCATCTGCAAGATGCGCTTTGGCTCCGGATTGTCCTCGCGCAGATTGATCTGAACAAGGCTGTAGCGCGGCCCCGTAGTTTCGGCAGTCGTTGCGCCTGCAGAACCGCTGAGAAAATCACGCGCCATGCCGAGCGTGGTGCTGAGCGCCATGATGGCGAACAGCAGCAGCATTGCGCCTTCGCGTCGCATCTTGGTGAAGAGCAGCGGCAGGGACAGCACGATCATCAGGACGGCAAGATGCGCGCGAAAATGCGAAAATGTATCAAGCGCGGGATGAACCGCGCCGAGAAATCCCAGCACAAGCGGGACGGACACCGCCACGGCGGCAAGCAGCAACAGGAAGGGGATATTCTCACGGCTTTTCGACATGAGATGCCCTCTAGCGATTGAATACGGCGCGATGATGGAAAGCGGAGGGAAGGGAGTAGGGGAATAAGGGAATAGGGGAGTATGTTTTGCAAGAAGGTCTTGTGGCGCTTCTGCCTGAAACAGGGCTCCAACATATTCCCTTACTGCCCTATTCCCCTACTCCCCTAACCTCACTGGAACGCCGTTTCGTAGAAGCTTCGGAGCTTGCGCGAATGCAGTCTTTCATCCGGCATGGCGGCGATTTTTTCGACCGCGCGAATGCCGATCCGCAAATGCTGCGCCACCTGCCGCTTGTAGAACTCGGTGGCCATGCCCGGCAGCTTCAGTTCGCCGTGCAGCGGCTTGTCCGAGACGCAAAGCAGGGTGCCGTAGGGCACGCGGAAGCGGAAGCCGTTGGCGGCGATGGTGGCTGATTCCATGTCGAGCGCAACCGCACGTGCCTGCGAAAGCCGCTGCACAGGGCCACGCTGGTCGCGCAGTTCCCAGTTGCGATTGTCGATGGTGGCAACGGTGCCGGTGCGCATGATGCGCTTGAGGTCGTAGCCTTCGAGGCCGGTGATTTCTTCAACCGCTTCTTCCAGCGCAACCTGAATTTCCGCCAGCGCAGGCAGGGGAACCCAGACCGGCAGGTCGTCGTCCAGCACGTGATCCTCACGCATATAGGCGTGGGCCAGCACATAGTCGCCAAGCTGCTGGCTGTTGCGCAGACCTGCACAATGGCCGAGCATCAGCCAAGCATGCGGACGCAGCACGGCAATATGGTCGGTGATCGTCTTGGCGTTGGAAGGCCCGACGCCGATATTGACCATGGTGATGCCGGAATGGTCGGAGCGCTGCAAATGATAGGCAGGCATCTGCGGCAGGCGCGCCAAAGGGGTGCCTTCGCTTGGCGCGGTTTCGCCTGCACGGGTAATCAGATTGCCCGGTTCCACGAATTGTTCGTGACCGCCGCCGCCTTGCGCCATCAGATCGCGGGCATAGGCGCAGAACTCGTCCATGTAGAACTGATAGTTGGTGAAGAGCACGAAGTTCTGAAAATGCGCCGGGCTCGTCGCCGTATAATGCGCCAGCCGGTGCAGCGAATAGTCGATGCGCTGTGCCGTGAAAGGCGCAAGCGGCATCGGCTCGCCGGGTGCTGGTTCAAAATCGGCATTGACGATCTTGTCGTCGGTCGCAGCCAGATCAGGCACATCGAAAAGATCGCGCAGCGGATGCTGGAATGCGCTGGCGACGGAGGCCTCCACATAGGTGCCTTCCATGAAGGCGAAATGGATCGGGATCGGCGTGGACGACTCGCGTACCGTAACCGTCACGCCGTGATTGCGCATCAGCAGGCGGATCTGTTCATTCAGATAATGATCGAACAGATCGGGGCGGGTAATGGTCGCGGAATAGTCGCCCGGCGTTGAAACATGGCCATAGGCCAGCCGCGAATCCACATGCGCGAAACTCGACGTGGAGAGGCAAATTTCGGGATAGAAGGCGCGGTATCGCTGTGCCGGGATTTCGCCGCGCGCCACTTTTTCGAAAGCATCGCGCAGGAAGGCTGTGTTGCGATCATAAAGCTTTTGCAGGGCGGCAACCGCCGCACTCGCGTCGGTAAACACCTCTGGCTCGATCGGCGCTGGTGTTTTGATTTCGTTGAGAAATGGCTGTTCGATTCGCTGTGTCATGGCTCAGTATAGCAGAGTTCACGACGATGGAATGACGCAGTTATGCGGTTCGTTGCAGGCTGACATAAAGCACAAGGCCAATGCCGCTCATCTTGCTGTGCTGGCCGATTTGCGTATAGGCGAAGGTGGCGGCCGGGCCGGTAAAAATTGCAGTGAAGAGGAATACCCGCAGGGCGATTCCCGCAGTCGAGCGGATGTTGGCGATCATGGCCGTGGCCCCGGCTTGACCTGGGCGGAAGCCAGCGGACCAAACACCGTCTGGTCACGATAGGTGTCGTGTTTCCTGTCGGCGAATACACCAGCGACAATCGCCAGTCCGGCGATCAGTAGCCATACAATCGTCAAGCTTCTCAGCAACATGAAAGCCCCCAAAAGGTTGAAATCCGTCCTTGTTGTTGCCCAGTTTAGCGAGCGCGCCTGAACCACATCTGAGGCTGCCGTTCATGCGCGGTTCAAAAATATTGATGTTCCGTTAAATGCGCCGCATTGGCCTTGTGCCTGTCGAAATGGGTCTTATGTTTCCCATCATTGGAATGCGGGAAGGAACCCGCCCAAATCCGCCGCACACTCTCGAACGAGTTGGAGAAAGCCCATGGTTGAACAGACAAAGCCCATCGAGCTGTATTATTGGCCAACGCCGAATGGCGTCAAAATCAGCATCATGCTGGAGGAACTTGGCGTTCCCTATGAGGTCAAATATGTCAATATCGGCAAGGGCGACCAGTTCCAACCGGACTTCCTGAAGATTGCCCCGAACAATCGCATGCCGGCGATCATCGACCCCGAAGGTCCGGGCGGCGAGCCGATCTCGGTTTTCGAATCCGGCGCCATTCTCCAATATCTCGGACGCAAATTCGGCAAGTTCTACCCGACAGACGAGCGCAAGCGCGTGGCTGTTGACGAATGGCTGATGTGGCAGATGGGCGGACTGGGCCCGATGTCGGGTCAGGCGGGGCACTTCCGGCTCTATGCGCCGGAAAAGGTGCAGTATGGCATCGATCGCTATACCAACGAGGTCAATCGTCTCTATGGCGTGCTCAATCGTCAGCTCGAAGGCAAGGATTACATCGCGGGCGAATATTCTATCGCCGACATGGCCAGCATCGGCTGGGTGAATGCTTTCAAGAACTATGAGCAGAATCTCGACGAATTCCCGAATCTGAAGCGCTGGCACGACACCATGAATGCGCGCCCGGCCGTCGCGCGCGGTCTGGTCGTCGGGAAGGAAGAGCGGGAAAAATCCAATTTGGCCAACGACAAGGAAGCGCAGAAAATTCTCTTCGGCCAGAAGGCGCGCTAGGCAAGAAATAAAAGAAAAGGGCGGCTGTTCAGGCCGCCCTTTTCGTTTGGAAACTGTTGTCGACGATTATTGGCGCGTCAGGCTTTCGCTCTTGCAGATCAGGCCGCCAAGCACGCAGCCCGACAGAGACAGCGTGTTACCCTTGACGGAAGCTTTGCCCGTATAGGTCTTGCCTTCGTCAAGCTTGTTCACTTCGCCCTTGTAGCTGCCATCCGTGCCGGACATGGTGCCGATGGACTTGCCCTTATATTCGCCGGTCATGACGGTGCCGCAGAACTTGTTGCCGCCGCAGGATGCATAGCTGATGATCGTGCCGTTCGGGCGCTTCCAGCTGCCCACGATTGCTTCGTCAGCAAGAGCTGGCGCGGCGAAGCTGGCTGCAAGTGTCATTCCAAGAATAAGAGTGCGGATCATTCATTCCTCCCGATGCGCGCCAGTCCCTCCATCGGGCGGTGGCGCAAGCCGCTTCATTCATTTGCCGTGGTCGCCGTAACCGAGGTTGCCGTTTGATCACCGGACCTCAGAACGCGCCACTCATCATGACGACAGTGTTCTCCCCAGTTCGCCATGATTTACGCAAACGTAAACGTAAACGAGATTTCGCGAGAGCGGAAGCGGAATTTTTGCATTCATGAGCGCGCTGGGCGAGGGGATTCCATGCCGTTTGTAAACGCCGCAATGCACCATTTCTGCCGACCCCGATTGTCCTATGGTTATCATCCGGTTTCCATGCATCGAGCGGATTTGGATCGATTTTTCGGAAAAATCCAGCAATCCGCGAGGCTTGGATGTTTAACAAAATCCCAAGTTTACACCTTGTTGGGATTTTGTTGGTCAGACGTTAAGCATCTGGTTTAACGCGCATTTCAGCCCTGAGGTCTATTCTCTACATCATGAACGGAACGACAGAGACGGCAGTTTCAAGGCGATAACAACCGCCACGAGATAAAGACCGGACGGTTCTCGGGATTTAACAGGGACAAAGAAAAATGGCACAGTTTCAGAGCTTTACGCAGCAGCAAAAGATCGCATCGCAGGACCGCATTCTTCTGGAAATGGGCATGAAATATGCGATTGGTCGCGATTGCGAGATCGATGTGATCGCAGCCCATAAGTGGCTCAACATCGCCGCCATTCGCGGTAACGAAAAGGCCGCCCGGATGCGCAATCAGGTTGCCGCCACCATGAGCAAGACTGAACTGGCCGCAGCCCTTCGCGATGCGCGCGAATGGATGACCACGCACTGAAACTGCGAAACGCATGACCGAAACAAAAAGCCGCCTTCGAAGGCGGCTTTTGTGCGTTAGCTCATGCCGAGATAGCGGCCTGGCTTGTGATTGATTGCCACGATGAGGTTCATCGCCACGGCGCCGAGCACTGACAGCATCATATTCTGCCAGGGTATGAAGAAGAGCGACGCCAGCATGATCACCAGATCAAGGCCGAGCTGGAACCAGCCCGCCCGAATTCCGTATGCGTCCTGAAGATAGAGCGCCAGAATATTGACGCCGCCGACGCCGGAGCGGTGCCGGAAAAGGGACAGCACACCCATTCCCATCAAGGTGCCGCCCATCAGCGCGGCAAACAGCGGATTGACAGCACTGAAGTCGACGCTCTGCGGGATCAGCCATGCGAAACCTGACAACATGCCAACCGCTACGAAAGTGCGGATCGTGAATGGCCATCCCATGCGCCGCACGGCGAAATAATAGAAGGGCAGGTTGATCAGGAAATAAAGCAGCCCGAAACTTGTTCCCGTCGCATATTGAATAAGAAGGGCGATGCCGGCTGTGCTGCCGGTCATCAAAGTTGCGTGGCTATAGAGATTGATGCCAAGCGCGATGAAAGACGTACCAATCAGCATGGCCATGGCGTCTTCGTACAAGCGATGGCGGTCGAGGCTTGCAACACTGGGCGTGTCAACAAGCGGAGCGGGGCTATCTGCGAGATCTGCCACGTTTAGACTCCAACAGCGATAGCCGGAATTCCGGCTCAAAAAAGTCAAAAACCGGATTGGAAGCCGGCGCTCATTTCAACTGATCTTTGCGCTGTGCGGAGGTGTCGTTGCTTCGATGATCGCACACGAGCGTCAAGTCTTGGGAGACCTCAACAATATAGCAGCGTGAAAGCGCCTTGGCACCATTTGCAATATTGCTATTTTAAGCCTGCCTTTATCGGCTCCCTACAATTTTAGGGCGGTATGCTTTTGATTTATTTCGTCACGAATGCCGTCGAGAAATAGGTCTACTTCCCGTGGACTACATAAATGGTGCTTTATGAGATGGTTTGGGGCCTGTTCCATGAATTTGAGTGCACGAATCCGCCCATTTTTGCGATAATCGACCACCCATTTGATGAAATCCCAGTCGAAACGCTCCGGGCAGCCATCGCCCATATCCGGTCGCGTGCGGCCATGATATTTCAGGATGCGTCGGACTACCCGCAGAAGACGTCGTCCGGTCGAAATGTCGAGGAAAATGAGCATGTCGGCGCGTGACGCACGATGGGGCATGGTATGGCTGTGATTGCCTTCGAAGACCCAGCGATCACCATCCGCCGCCTCGTTGGTCAGGCGGGCGATTTCATCAAGCGGACGCATGACCCATCCCGCTTGCCAGTAGATGGTGTCGATGTGGATGACGGGCAGGTCCAGCAGCTGGCCCAACTCCCGCGCCAGTGTCGATTTTCCCGAACCGGCGCCGCCGATGATCATGATCCGCTGTATCATCCCACATCGTCCTTAATGCAGTTTCCGCTTAAATACAAAACGGTCAATTTGATGACGTTACTATGTCGTTACTATGAAGGGGGCAGCCATAACGGGCCGAAAATGACCGTTAGAAAATTTGTATTGCCCGCACCTGTAATATTAAGCAAACGATTGACAGTCAATTTCGCCAGGAGCAATGTTGGCGCGGAAAAGGAATGAACGGGAGCAACAGGTTGAGCCTGATTTCTTCTTAATTCCGGCATATGCGGAGAAAGATGAAATTTCCGGCATATGCAAATGAGATTGGTCGTGAAGCATCAATCCGGTGCCTTACGATCCAAGGGCCGTATTCGATAGGGAGTGACGCAATGTCCATTCGAACCATCACAGCTTTGGCAGGCACCGCCATTATCATGGGTGCAGCGGCTTTCACCTTCTCTTCGCCCGCAAGTGCGTTGACGATGAAGGAATGTAGCACCAAGTATCAGGCCGCCAAAGACGCTGGAACGCTCGGCAATCTGAAGTGGAACGACTTCCGCAAAGCCCAGTGCGGTGACGATGCCGCCGCTGCACCAGCTGCTGCTCCGGCGGCGCCTGCCGCGGCAGCGCCAGCCGCCAAAACTGCAAAGACGGCAGCTCCTGCGGCTGATGACAGCGCCAAGGGCCTGACGATGAAGCAGTGCAGCACCAAATATCAGGCCGCAAAGGATGCAGGCACGGATAATGGCGTGAAGTGGAATGATTTCCGCAAGGCTGAATGCGGTGCCGGTGCCGATCCTGTTGCGTTGAGCACCGATGGCAATTCGGAACCTGCAGCACCGACTGCTGCTGCTCCGAAAGGCATGAAGTTCCCAACCGCCGTTTCTGCGAAATATTCGAGCGAATCGGCTGGCAAGGCACGCATGCACACCTGCCTCGAGCAGTATCATGCATTGAAGGATGCCAATGCACTTGGCGGCCTGAAGTGGGTGCAGAAGGGCGGCGGTTATTACAGCCTTTGCAATGCACGCCTCAAGGGCAATTCCTGATCGATATCGACTCGATATCGCTGAGAAAAAGAGGGGCCGTGAGGCCCCTTTATTTTTGCTTCGAAAACCATCCGGTCAAAGCGACACTCAACCAGCCGAGGATCATCAGGCTTCCACCGGTTGGTGCGGCGAGCGGAAAGAGCCGGTTACCCGTGATGTCGCGCATGAAAAGATCGCCGCAGAAGAGCGCCAGGCCGACGACCACAAGCGCACCGCCGATTGCGGCTGCACGGCTGGCGGGGGCAAACAGAGCCAGCACAAGCAAGGCTGGTGCATGGCCCAGCAGCAAAGGTGCTATGCTGCCGAGATGGTTTTCGCCGCCATGGGCCGCCCCGGCATAGGCTGCGATTGCCAGCGCGCCGCACAATCCGCCAAGCGTGCTGAAAAGAACGTTATGGGGTCTGCCATTCGATAAGCTGGGCATGATGGCTCACTATTCAAACAGTTTCGGTGCTTTTGATCGACTGGCGGGCGTCTTCCAATGCGCCGGGCAGGGCGGCTTCGAAAACATCCAGCTGTTCTTCGATCCCCACACTCACGCGAATGCAGCGGTCGAGAACCGGAGCGCCCGGCTTGCGTACGAAAACATCGCGCGCGATCAGTCCATTCATTATGGCGGTGGCAAATGCCGCGTCGCGGCCGCAATCAATAGCCACGAAATTGGTTGCAGAAGGAATAGCGCTCAAACCGTTGGCTGCCGCAATAGCAGCGATACGGTCGCGACCTGCATGGATTTTCGCGACAACATTCTTGAGATAGGCCTGATCTTTAAGCGCTGCGATAGCCGCCGCTTGTGCAACGCGGTTCACGGCAAAATGGTCACGAATCTTGTCGAAGGAGCGGATCGCTTCAGCGCAGCCGACAACATAACCGCAGCGAATGCCAGCCAGCCCATAGGCTTTTGAGAATGTACGCATGCGAAGGATATTCGGGCGATCTGTTTCAAAAGACGGGAACGCCGAATCAGGCCCGGTCTCGCAATAGGCTTCGTCCAGAATGAGCATCGTCGTTTCAGGAATGCCCTCGATGAAGGACTGGATATCAGCTCCTTCATGCCAGGTACCCATCGGATTGTCGGGGTTCGCGACATAAACGATGGCGGCGTTTTCGCGCTTTGCAGCGGCGAGCAGGCCGTCGAGATCGGATTTATCGTTTCGATAAGGGACGGTGACCAATGCGCCGCCGTAACCTGCGACGTGGTAATTGAAAGTCGGATAACCGCCAAGCGAGTTGATAACCTTGTCGCCTTCGCGAACATACTGCCGAACGACCAGCCCAAGCAGAGCATCAACGCCCGCGCCGGGCATGATGTTTTCCGCTTTCACACCATGATGGGCTGCAATAGCGTGGCGCAGTTCGTAGTTTTCGGGATCGCCATATTTCCAGACCTCTGCGGTTTCGCGTTGCATCGCCTCAATCACCGATGGCGCCGGGCCGAAGCTGCTCTCATTCGCACCGATGCGGGCTTTGAAAGGCTTGCCACGCTGCAATTCCAGCGTTTCTGGACCGATAAACGGCACGGTTGAAGGCAGCTTTTCCACAAGAGGCGTGAGGCGGGGTGATCCCATGGCGATATCCAGTCAGCTTTCAGTCAGGCAATGAAGGCGGCTTGGTCAGGCGAGATGGTCCGCAGCTGTTACCACGTGGCCGTTCGTCCTCCCGATTGAAAGGCATAGCAAGTCATGTCCGTCGGTTCCACCAGAATGGTGAGAAAAGCGTCTGTGGAATGTGCGGCAGTTTGTTTGCTGGCTATAGCGAAGCGAAAGGTCGGGATTGTGCCAGTGGACTGTTCGGGCGAAGGCGTTTCACCGACCTCAATCGTTTATCTACATGCTAACTAGCTAATGCGTTGTATATTGGTGGCGCTGAGCATCGGCCGTGGTCGAGTTCGTCTGTTTCATTGCGGTTGAAGACGTTCCGATCAAGTCTCTATGTCCTTGATTCGAAACCGTAATCAGAATTGGCTAGATAAGTCCGGCGTTTTGTCCGAGCACGTTTGATAGTTTGACCAGTGCAGGCGCGACAGACCGCACTTGCTGTGTCCGCCGCTCTCCCGTGTCAAGCGATCAATATGCGCGAGCGACTGTGTGGAAGCGGCAGGAAACTCAGAATCTTGAATGATTGGAGGGGAGCCATTCCATGACGGCACATGCGTCAACCTTTCCAGCCTGCGATGCGGCAACGGAAATACCGGGTGCTATGGGCTTGAAGTTCGCTTGCAGCGTGGCGCTGGAAGCAAGCAAGGAAATGCCGCTGTCAACCTGAGACAGTGGTGCCTGTTTAAGGGCAATCGACAAGGCTCGGTGTGCTGATTCGTCAGGCACAATTGCGATTAAAGCGCTGAATCTCGTCTTCTCTGACCCTTACAAGCAGGCTGCACAGCACAGCGAATTGTTTTCGCGTGTGAGCGCGCTGAACTACAGCTGGAAACCCTCTAGTGGATTTCCAGCACTTTCACGCAAGAATCGAGATCATGGGTAGCCAGATGCGCATATCGCATGGTCATTTGCAGTGTCTGGTGGCCAAGCCACATCTGGACACGGCGAATATCAATGCCGCCGCGAACAAGGCGGGAAGCGCAGGTGTGACGCAGAATATGCGGTACGACCTGATCGTCGGTGCCCAGACCGACTTCCATCTTGGCGTCATTCCAGATCTGACGAAACCGGACTTGATTGAGCATCGCAAATGGCCCTTTGAGCCGCTCGTGCGGAATCTTCGTCGCCTTTCCCGCACGGCGGGTGAGGGGGACTGTTCGGCTTCTATTGGATTTGGTGAGCCAGAAGGTGACGCGATGGTCCTGCAAATCATTCCACGTCAGTCCAATGGCCTCGCCAAGACGGCAGCCTGAATCGACAAGGAACACTGCAAGCCGGAAGCTGTCTTCGCAGCGCGATTTGATCGCCGCGAACAGACGCTTTTCTTCCTCATATTCGAGAAAGCGGATGCGTCCCACCCGTTCTTTCTGTCGGACAAACTCCGGCAGACTGTAGATGTCCCCCATTTTATGCGCCTTTCGCAGCAGCTTGCTCAGCGCAGCCATCTTTCTGTTGATGGTTGCATTGCTGTTGCCGCGCTCACGAAGCGTGCCAATAAGGGAATCAAGCATTTCCTGATCGAAACCTGAAAAGCGTTCGCCCTTCAGAATTTCGTCGATCTCGCCGAGAAACGACCTAACATTATATTTGTGCGAGCCGTCATCCCACAGAATGTTTATGTATTTTCCCGTCAGCTCAGCGATAGAGAATTTCTCTACGAGCCTATGGTTTTGGCTTCTGTCGGATGCGTAGTTCAGATTGTAGTCGATGATCGGCGCATATTTGTCACCAGTACCAACTACCGTTTCCCCAATAGTTATCATTTTGTGCCCCCCGGCATTCTGCGGGTTGCACAACTAATGGAATAATTAAAGAAGCACAAGATAAGTAGGCTAACTTTATGCAGAGACATGGTGCGATCCTTGTTTCAGGCCCCCCGTTTGTCCCCAATTTCCAGTTTCTCGATAACTCCCCTTGTCGCCGCCCGTTCAAAATCCCCATTTTGGCGCGGGTGACTTCACAGCTCTGTGAACACTGATTCTATGATTGCAGACGCCAGCGGTTTCCCGCTGGCGTCTTTGATTCAGACGTTGGTCTGATTAGAACGAACGCTGGAAGCGAACCATGCCGCCGAGGGCATCCTTGTCGCCTGCGTAGTCGCGCCATTCGCCACCGAAGCGGGTGTACGAAACTTCCGGCGTGATGGTGAAGCCAGGAACGAGTTCGTAAGCGACGTTAGCCGTAACTGCGGTCTTGCCCCAGTCGTCGTGTGCGCCCTGAATGTTGATGACAGCCTTGTCGGTTGCCTTGAACTTCGCGCCACCCCAGACAGCCCAATCGCCGCCCCACATGCCGTACATCTGGTCCGGAGAGCCTTCCGAAGCGTAGCCACCCTGCAACCAAACCGAGAAGCGGTCGGTGATGTTGATGTCGCCGCGAACCTTGGCAGCCCATTCTTCGATAACCGAGTCGTAAGCTACGACACCAGCGATCGAACCCCAGCCGCCAGCATACTTCAGGCCGCCAACAACGTGCGGCATGTAGCCGTCGATGGTGAAGCCGTCGTCACCCTGTTCAAGAGCAACTACAGCCGAGAAGCCGTTGCCGCCAGTGAAGGTGTAGGAAATCTTGCCGGTGCGGTAGCCGCCAACTGCGACCACGTCATCGTTGATGACATCGCCGAGGTAACCGGTGAAGGTCTGGAATTCCGACTCATCGATACCGACCTTCAGGCCGCCGAGTTCGATATAGGCGAACTGCAGAGCAACGTCAGAACCGGTCAAGCCGTACTCGCCGTCATGACGCGAGTTAGCTGCGCCGTAGTTGAAGCGGGTTTCGGTGTAGGTCTTCAGCGTGCCGTATTCGGTTTCCGAAGCGGTCGAGGTGCGGAGAGCGAAACGAGCGCCCTTATCCCAGCCCTTACGGTCGTAACCGGTGTAGACGTCATCGCCGCCCTTTACGTCGTAACGGACGTAACCATGGATGCGCAGGCAGGTTTCGGTGCCTGGGATGTAGAAGTAGCCAGCGCCGTATGCGTCGCAAACGC
>NZ_JBQEPD010000005.1:0-176823 GCF_052045675.1 Brucella sp. 22210 | reverse complement strand
GCGACGATTGCGTCGGCAGCCTGAGCGCCGGAAGCTGCAACCAGAGCTGCAGCGGAGCCGAGAAGAAGGCTCTTGATGTTCATTTCTGACCTCCAGTCAAGAATCGGCGTCAGGTCAGAAAGCTATTTTAATTCAGATACTTATGTATTTTGGCGATTCAGCTTGTCAAAAAACAAGATCAACACGCCGTCGACGGAGCGCGCGAGAATCGGCCCAACGCGGTGATAATGTCTGCATTTTTGATGGGGGGATTGGTGTGCGCTGGCAGCGCAGTGGCGGAGAGGATGGGATTCGAACCCACGAGACCCTTATGAGGTCTACTCCCTTAGCAGGGGAGCGCCTTCGACCACTCGGCCACCTCTCCGGTAAGGGCGAGATAGCCGGTACGTGGCGGCATTTCAAGCGATTTACGCAGTAGCTGGTAAAATTTCCTGAGAATTACACCCTTTATATATAAGGCAATCATGGTGCAGGCCCGATTTGCGGCGTTTCCAGGACGAATCCTTCATTGCCCTGTCGCATGATAATGCCATTGGAAATGAAAGAGATTCGGAATCTTTAAAGAAGAATCGCTCGTTCCTTGCCATCTGGCGGACACTTTCCAATCCCCAGGCCGTAAACAAGGGAATCTCGAGTCGGGTTAAGCGTCCAAACTGAAAAAACACACGTTTTCAATCGTTAAGATCGATTAATTTCAATTTACTAATGTTAATAAAGACTAAAGAACCCCACTCAAAGCTGACAATTTCGTGTCTTTTCTGCAACAACCAGTCTGCATAGAGGCCTTGCTAAGGCAGGTAAGCCGTATTCGGTGTTGAAACGAAAGAGCGGGCGAGTATCTTCACATCCAGAAGAAGGAGCGCTTCGGGGCGACTTTTTCACAAGGGGATGGGGACAGGTTGTCCTTCAGCCAAATCAAAATGCCCAGACCCGTTTTTAACTTTGACTGGAGGTCAGAAATGAACATCAAGAGCCTTCTTCTCGGCTCCGCTGCAGCTCTGGTTGCAGCTTCCGGCGCTCAGGCTGCCGACGCAATCGTCGCGCCAGAGCCCGAAGCCGTTGAATATGTTCGCGTTTGCGACGCATACGGCGCTGGCTACTTCTACATCCCAGGCACCGAAACCTGCCTGCGCATCCATGGTTACGTCCGTTACGACGTAAAGGGCGGCGACAACGTTTACTCGGGTACGGATCGTGAAGGTTGGGACAAGGGCGCTCGTTTCGCTCTGCGTACCTCGACCGCTTCGGAAACCGAACTCGGCACGCTGAAGACGTTCACTGAAACCCGCTTCAACTATGCTTCGGCTAATTCCCGTGAAGACGGCGTTTATGGCTCGAACTCTTCCGACGTCGTTATGCAGTTCGCTTATATCGAACTCGGCGGCCTGAAGGTCGGTATCGATGAGTCGGAATTCCACACCTTCACCGGTTACCTCGGCGACATCATCAACGATGACGTGGTCTCGGCTGGCGCATACCGCACGGGCAAGATCTCGTACACCTTCACCGGCGGCAACGGCTTCTCGGCTGTGATCGCTCTTGAACAGGGTGCGGACAACGACGGCGGCTTTACCGGCGCTGGCGACTACGCAATCGACGGCTACATGCCACACGTTGTTGGCGGCCTGAAGTATGCTGGCGGCTGGGGTTCGATCGCTGGCGTCGTAGCTTACGACTCGGTCATCGAAGAGTGGGCTGCCAAGGTTCGCGGCGACGTCAACATCACCGACCGCTTCTCGGTTTGGTTGCAGGGTGCATACGCTTCGGAAGAAAATCCTGACCAGATGTATGGCCAGTGGGGCGGCGATTGGGCTGTCTGGGGTGGTCTGAAGTTCAAGGCAACCGACAAGGCTGTCTTCAACCTTCAGGGCGCACATGACGATTGGGGCAAGACCGCAATTGCTGCTAACGTTGCTTACGAGCTGGTTCCTGGCTTCACCATTACGCCGGAAATCAACTACACCCGCTTCAGCAACGACTGGCGCGCCTATGACGGTGGCATCACCGAAAAGGACGCGATCGGCGGTACCATCCGCTTCCAGCGTTCGTTCTAATCCTTTCCGGATTTGATACAGGAAACCCGGCAGCTCAGCTGCCGGGTTTTTTGTTGTTCTGTGATCCGAACGGCTCTTGCATTTGCGAAATGTCCTGTCTTTGTACGAACGAGCTATCGAAATGCGCTGCTTCGAAGAAGCGGATCACAGACACGGAAGGTGAGGCGACATGAAAAGCTGGTTCTGGCCGGGTGTAACGTGGACCGCAACACTGACTGCTCTGGCGCTGTGGTTCGGGGTGGAACGGGTTCAGACCGATATTTCCACTCGCACGTCCGAAGCATTGGCGCCCTATGTCTGGACTGGCTTCGATATTGAAGGCCGCGACATTACAGTGAAGGGCATTGCGCCTGACCCCGCAGAGCAGGAAGCGGCGCGTGCTGCTTTGCGTGCTGTGTGGGGAATCAACGACATCACGGATCTCACATCTGTTCTGCCTGCTACGTCGCCTTATGTTTTCAAGATTGAAAAGAGCAATGACGGCCTGGTCTTTTCAGGCTCCATTCCCGAAAATGCGCTCCGTGACCAGATCATGGAAGCCGCAGAAGGTGTCGCACCCGGCTCGTCGCTTGATGACGAAATGGCCTTGGCGCGCGGAAGCTGGCCACAATTCTCCGACAGTGTTCTTTTCGCTCTCACTTTGACCAAAACGCTTGCGGATGGCGAGGTAACGATCACCGACGGGTCGCTTTCGATCAAGGGGAAGGCGGCAAGCGCTGAGCAATATCAGGCAATGACCGATATATTGGCCAAGCCGTTGCCATTCGGTTTGAAACTGGCGGCATCCGATATAGCCCAGCCGTGATTCTATGGGATTAAGCTTATGCTAGGGCAGGGATTTGGGTGACTTTCCTGTTCGAAGTTGACAGTTTCGCTGTTTCAAATTTTGCTTTCTTATTATGACTAATGCGTGGGGGCTGACCCATGAAACCCAGTGCAGGTTTTGATGCTTTATCTTGCTGAAACATTCTGGCCCGTTCTTCTCGCGGCGGTATTGATCGGGATCGTCGTCGGGTGGCTGAGCGGTCGTAAATAAAGCAGTTGCCGAACTGGCTCGGCCTGCAAGAGATAAGATGCGCTTAATCAACAGGTTATGGCGCGTGAAGTATAGAGTACGAGGGAAACCGACATGCCGTTGCTGATCATTCAACTGGCGATCCTTGTTGCGGTGGCGTTTATCGTGGGATGTGTTCTGGGCAAATTGTTCCGGGGCAAAAGCAAGGCCATTACCGACGAGGAACGTATAATCGTTGCGGCTGCGCTCTCGACGCCTCCTGCCGTGGACGAGAAGCCCGAACCCGTTCAACCTGTCGCTGCTCCGGTAGAAGCGGCATCGCTGCCGAAAGACAAGAAGCCACAAAAAGTCAGCGCACCGAAGAAAGCGCCCGTGCCGGACGCGGAAGTCGTAGGCGGACCACTGCCGGTTCCGGCTGCAGAACCAGAAGTACCGCGTGAGCCGGAAGATCCGGGCCGTCCCGAACTGCTCGATGCGCCCCGTGAAGGCAAGGCGGATGATCTGACCGCGATCAGCGGTATCGGCAAAGCCATCCAGACGATGCTCAATAAGCTCGGCGTTTATCATTATGACCAGATTGCAAGCTGGTCAGACGAAGAAGCCGCGTGGATCGAACGTCACATCGGCTTCCCGCGCCGAATCGCACGCGAAAACTGGATCGCGCAGGCAGCAAAGCTCGCAGAAGCCACGAGCAAGCCCGCGGCCAAACGGCCAGTCAGAGCCAAGAAGGCTCCTGCGAAGCCGAAGGCCAAGCCTGCCAAGAAAACTGACGCTTGATGGAGTTACGGGATGATGTTTTGTAGCGCATCCCGCAGAATTTGAAGCTGTCTATCGACGCCCGTAAACCAGATCGGTTTCGATATCGGCAGAACCGGTCAAACGGGCTTTATAGACCTCGTAGTTTTCCATAACGCGCTGCACATAATTGCGCGTTTCCGAATAGGGAATGCGTTCAATCCAGTCGACGATCTCTTCGATCGACTGACCGCGCGGGTCGCCATATTTCTCAACCCATTCCGAAGCGCGGCGCGGCCCGGCATTATATCCGGCAAAGGTCAGGACATAGGAACCGTTGAAACGGTCAAGCTGTTCGCCAAGAAAATGCGCGCCGAGCGTGGCATTATAGCCTGCGTCGCTTGTCAGTCGCGGTGCGGAGAAAGCCATGCCGTTGCGTGTGGCGACGCTTTTGGCGGTCGCTGGCATCAGTTGCAGCAGACCGCGTGCCCCAGCCTTGGAAACGGCGCCGACATTGAATTCGCTTTCCTGACGTGCAATCGCATAGGCGAGGGCTTTGCCAGAGCCGCTGATATTGGCGCTGGCCGGGATGGCGCCGAGCGGATGGGACAGTGCACCGACATCAAGCCCGCGCATCGCGGCGGTTTTGCCCACGCGCAGCGCCAGATAGTGGTTCTCGTTGCGCTCGGCCATGACGGCCAGCAATGCGAGCTCGCCGACACTGTCGAGTTCCTGCGAAAGCTGCGTATAGATGGATGTCGCCTTGGCAGTATAGCCGATCTGTTCCAGACGCTTGATCGCCTGAACCGCGTTCCGGTTGGCAAAGCGAGCGCGATCCGTATCACTCGGTCGCGGATAGATCAGCTCCGGGGCTTTCTCATCCAGCTTGGCGGCGGAGAGCTGGCCGTAGAAGGTCGTGCCGAAATGCGCGGAGCGGCGATAATAATCGCGCGCATTGCCACCACTTCCCGCGTCCGCAGCGCGTCCAAGCCAATAATAGGCGCGCGATGCGGAAATCGGCCGGGCAGAAATCTCAGCAATTCTGGCGAAATGCGGTGCGGCCGTTTTCGGCTGCTTGAGCGCGCGCAACGCATACCAACCGGCATGGAATTCCGCTTCGGCTGCAACCGTTGGCGATTCGGCGGCGTGAGCCGCGACCACCTTATAGGCGAGCTGCGGCTTGCCAAGGTCGAGCAGTTCGCGCGACAGAATCCGCCGTTCGGTCCACCAGGCGTCCGGATCAACCAGCATGGCTGCCTGACGCGGCGCCTTCAACATCAGATCAGTGGCGTCATCATAGCGCTCAGCGCGACGCAGATAGCGGATCTTCAGAAACTGATAGGCAGCGTTCGCTTGCCAGGAGCGATCCACGGCAGCAATCGTTGCCGCTGCATTGGGCGACTTCTGGGCGACGGCTGCAAAGGCATTGTAAAGCGACTGCGCCTGTGCGGGACCGGCAAGCAGTTTGGCTGACTGTGTGCGGTCATTATAGATCGCGCGCAGAAAACGCCGCTGGTGGTCGTCCCGTGTCAGGACACCGTTGAATTCCTTCAGCACTTTCTGCTCGTCATCCGACGACAGACGCTGTGTTGCCCACCAGGGCGACAGGAGTTCACGAGCCTTCGCAGGATTGCCAATGCTGACATAGGCGCGCGCCAGTACGATCATACCCTCGGTGGTCACCGGGCGACGGCTGCCAAAAGCCGCCATCACCGTCCCAGCAGGCGGGTTTTCCTTGAACAGAGCACGTTCCGAATTGCGCTGAAGCGTGGAAATGCCGGGCCAGCCGGGCAATTCAGCGGTCGCGGCAGCAATTTCACCGCTTGAAACGCCGTCAATGCCTGAGGTCGCAATCGCCCAGGTCAGAATCTGCCGGTCAAGCGAACCGCGCGGCATGCCGTTACGGAAGGCAACCGCACTTGTTACATTGTTTGAATAAAGCGCATCGAGGCCGCTTTTCAGCGTGCCGCCAATGGCAGCCGGGTTTTCAACACGGCTGAATGATGAGGTGATAACCGGATCCGGCGGTGTGGGACGCGGTGTGGGCGTCACAAGATTCATCGGCGAAGCGGGAGACTGTGCTGCAGCAGGCGCAAAGGGACGCGCAAGCGGCGTCGGCACTTCGGTCGGCAGTGACGATTGTGCAAACGAAGCCACCGGCTGCACTGCAACCGCAACAAGGCATCCTGCAAGCAGGGCCTTTCGTCTGATACTGATCGCTACGACTTCTTTAGACATCCACACTCTGAAACAAAAATCCGGCCATCCGGGATACTGGTTGCTGTGAAATATGTTAGCAAAATCCGGCTTTTGTTAGCCTTCCATTTTGCCCGCACGTTTCGATATTCATGATACGTCTCAGGAATGAAACTATGATTAACAAAAGCTTTATAATTTAGCACCGCAGACGCCGAAACGGCTGTTGGACATACCCGCCCCGGACAGCTGTCGGGGCCTGCGAGGTAGTTGCTAAAATAAAGCCGGGATTTTCGTCGCAAATCTGCCGTATTACCCCTGTTTTCCGCTTGCAATGTGCTTGCTCCATTTCTGCTGCAAGACTATTGTTCATCGCCTCCGCAAACCGCAACACAGGTCGAGTGCCCCTTGAGGTTTGAGGTTCCGTCTATCTTTTTCAGGAGTTACTGATGCTGAAGGGCTCAATTACCGCGCTTGTCACGCCATTCGATCGTGAAGGAGCGTTCGATGAGAAAGCTTTTCGTGCATTTGTTGACTGGCAGATAAAAGAAGGCACCAAAGGTCTCGTGCCGGTTGGCACCACGGGCGAAACGCCGACGCTTTCCCATGATGAGCACAAGCGCGTCATCGAGGTTTGCATTGAAGTTGCCGCCGGTCGCGTACCGGTCATCGCCGGCGCAGGCTCGAACAATACGGTCGAGGCGATTGAACTCGCCCAGCATGCGGAAAAGGCTGGTGCTGATGCCGTGCTGGTGGTTACGCCTTATTACAATAAGCCGAACCAGCGTGGCCTCTACGAGCATTTCTCGCGGGTTGCCCGCTCGATCTCGATCCCGCTCATCATTTACAACATTCCGGGCCGTTCGGTCATCGACATGACGCCTGAAACGATGGGTGCTCTCGTGCGCGATCACAAGAACATCATCGGTGTGAAGGATGCGACTGGCAAGATCGAGCGCGTTTCCGAGCAGCGCGGTACCTGCGGCAAGGATTTCATCCAGCTTTCGGGCGAGGATGCAACGGCGCTCGGCTTCAACGCCCATGGCGGGGTAGGGTGCATTTCGGTGACGTCGAATATCGCGCCACGCCTGTGCGCCGAGTTTCAGGATGCCTGCCAGGCGGGCGATTACGCCAAGGCTCTGGAGTTGCAGGATCGCCTGATGCCGCTGCACAAGGCGCTGTTCATCGAGCCGAATCCGTCCGGCCCGAAATATGCCCTGTCGCGTCTTGGACGTGTCGAGCACCGTCTGCGCTCGCCAATGGTGCAGGTCGAGGAGTCAACCGCAGAAAAGATCGATCTGGCTATGAAGCATGCAGGTCTCATCAACTGATCCGGCAATGGCCGTGCTGTCAGTTGAAGACATGGCAAGCTGGTGATTTTTACGCTCCCGTCGTCGCGGGAGCGTTTTCATTTTAAATGCAACGCATTATATAGTGCAGTTATGAACAAGCCGAAGAATTCCCCTGCGCGCAAGATTATCGCGGAAAACCGCAAGGCGCGCTTCAATTTCGAGATTTTGGACACGCTTGAGGCCGGTCTGGTTTTGACTGGCACCGAGGTGAAGTCTCTGCGCGCCAATCAGTCGAACATCGCCGAAAGCTATGCCAGCTTCGAGAATGGTGAGTTCTGGCTGATCAATTCCTATATTCCGGAATATACGCAGGGCAATCGCTTCAACCACGAGCCGCGCCGTTTGCGCAAGCTTCTGGTCAACCGCCGCGAAGCGTCGCGTCTGTTCAACTCGGTCGCGCGCGACGGTATGACTGTCGTTCCGCTGAAACTATACTTTAATGATCGCGGACGCGCGAAGCTGGAACTGGCCGTGGCACGCGGCAAGAAGAACCACGACAAGCGTGAGACGGAAAAGAAACGCGACTGGGGTCGGGAGAAGGCGCGTCTGCTCCGCGACCGGGGCTGACCCTATTCCAACGAAAAAGAGCGCCGTGAGGCGCTCTTTTGATTCATGCTGGAGAGTGGTTATTCTTATAAACGAACCGCAATGATCTGCAGTTCGAACAGGGCTCGGTTTCGAGCCCTGACTGGTATCAATAGCCTTCGTCGAGATCGTCGTCCTGGCGGCGCGGTGCGCGCTCAGACGGGTCAC
Organism: Brucella sp. 22210; assembly: GCF_052045675.1. NCBI lineage: Bacteria > Pseudomonadati > Pseudomonadota > Alphaproteobacteria > Hyphomicrobiales > Brucellaceae > Brucella > Brucella sp. 22210. Next base: position 168,718 of record NZ_JBQEPD010000005.1, on the reverse strand, counting down.
GACCGATTTCAGCCTTCAGAGAAACGAGATCGATGAAATGATCGGCCTGACGGCGCAATTCATCGGAAATCATCGCAGGCTGGGTGGTCAGCGTGGAAACCACGGACACCTTGCGGCCCTTGCGCTGCAGGGCTTCTGCAAGCGAACGGAAATCGCCGTCGCCGGAGAAGATGACGAAATGGTCAACCGTGTCGGTCAGTTGCATGGCGTCGACGGTGAGTTCGATGTCCATGTTGCCCTTCACCTTGCGGCGGCCAGTCGAATCGGTGAATTCCTTGGCAGCTTTGGTGACTACCTTGTAGCCATTGTAATCCAGCCAGTCGATCAGTGGACGGATCGACGAATATTCCTGATCTTCAACAAGCGCAGTATAGTAATATGCGCGCAGCAGATAACCGCGCTTCTGAAATGCCTTCAAAAGCTTGCGGTAATCGATGTCAAAGCCCAGGGTCTTGGATGCTGCATATAAATTGGCGCCATCAATAAAAAGCGCAATTTTTTCACGAGAATCGAACATCGTGCAATATATCCACTCTACAGCCTAACGGGAGTGTGGACCGTCGACCGCGTATTCAGATTTGTTTCACAAACGTCGGCTGGCGAAATATTTCTACCAATAGCGTTTATAGCGTTTCTAAGGACATATTATAGAAAAACAAGCAACCATAGGTTGTTATTTTAGTGAGCTAATTTACCTTGTGTAGCAATTCAGATATGTGAACGAGTTTTGGTCTAGTTAATATTGTTCCATTCTGAACCGCAATGAGATAATATCCGGTATATCGTTTAAAATCGAGGACATAAGAGCGGATAAGGGCTATTTGACGCCTATAATCCCGCTTTAGCTTGTAATTTCGCCCAACAGGCGTTATGTGCAGAAAAAATCCGTTAAAGTTCGAAAATGAAAGGGACCGCGTATGGCCCGCGTCACCGTTGAGGACTGCGTAGACAAAGTCGAGAACCGATTCGAGCTGGTTCTGCTCGCCGGTCATCGTGCCCGCCAGATTTCCCAGGGCGCTTCGATCACTGTCGACCGCGACAATGATAAGAACCCGGTCGTTGCATTGCGCGAAATCGCCGATGAAACGCTTTCGCCGGACGATCTGAAGGAAGACCTGATCCACTCGCTGCAGAAGCATGTGGAAGTGGACGAGCCGGAAGCTGCTGCTCCGGCCCAGATCACCTCGTCATCCGACGAGCTGGTTGAAGGCATTGCCGAAGCTGCCGAGGAAGATGTCGTGTCTTTCGACCGCATGTCGGAAGAAGAGCTTCTGGCCGGTATCGAAGGTCTGGTTGCCCCGGAAAAGAACGACGACTTCTAAGTTTCGTTCGGGTTATCCATTTATACACGCGCTGCGGCTTATCGGGCTGCGGCGCGTATTTTTACGCGCGTGAACATAAAATGATCGCTGCGGCGGCTTGCAGGAAGTCAATTTCTGTCTGAAATTAATCCTGTTGGCAGATAATCGGTGCTAAAGCTCGCAAAACACTCGATAATTTGCGAAGTTGTGCTCGATTGGGGTGTTTAGGTGTCGCTATATGGCCGCCGATCGCCCGGCATTGGTTTGAGGAGTTGTTGTAGATGATGCGCCAGTATGAGCTTGTGGAGCGTGTGCAGCGATACAAGCCGGATGTAAACGAGGCGCTTCTCAACAAGGCATATGTCTATGCCATGCAGAAACATGGCAGCCAGAAACGTGCTTCCGGCGACCCTTATTTCTCCCATCCTCTCGAGGTCGCGGCTATCCTCACCGACATGCATCTCGATGAGGCGACGATTGCCATCGCGCTTCTGCACGACACCATCGAAGACACGACTGCGACCCGTCAGGAGATCGACCAGCTGTTCGGGCCGGAAATCGGCAAGCTCGTCGAAGGTCTGACCAAGCTCAAAAAGCTGGATCTGGTTTCCAAGAAGGCGGTGCAGGCGGAAAATCTGCGCAAGTTGCTTCTGGCCATTTCCGAAGATGTCCGCGTGCTTCTGGTGAAGCTTGCCGACCGTCTGCACAATATGCGCACGCTCGGCGTGATGCGCGAGGACAAGCGTCTGCGCATTGCCGAAGAGACCATGGATATCTATGCGCCGCTTGCTGGCCGCATGGGTATGCAGGACATGCGCGAAGAGCTGGAAGAGCTGGCTTTCCGTTATATCAATCCCGATGCATGGCGTGCGGTCACGGACCGTCTGGCCGAACTTCTGGAAAAGAACCGCGGTCTTCTGCAGAAGATCGAAAAGGATCTGTCCGAGATATTCGAAAAGAACGGCATCAAGGCCAGCGTTAAAAGCCGCCAGAAGAAGGCCTGGTCGGTGTTCCGCAAAATGGAAACCAAGGGCCTGTCCTTTGAGCAGTTGTCCGATATTTTCGGCTTCCGCGTCATGGTTGACACGGTGCAAGACTGCTACCGGGCGCTGGGGCTGATCCATACGACATGGTCGATGGTGCCGGGGCGTTTCAAGGATTATATCTCGACGCCGAAGCAGAACGATTATCGCTCGGTACACACGACCATCATCGGGCCGTCGCGTCAGCGTATCGAGCTGCAGATCCGCACCCGTGCGATGGATGAAATTGCCGAATTCGGTGTGGCTGCGCATTCGATCTACAAGGATCGCGGCAGCGGCAACAATCCGCATGCCATTTCGACCGAAACCAATGCATATGCCTGGCTGCGCCAGACTATCGAACAGCTTTCCGAAGGTGACAATCCGGAAGAATTTCTGGAACACACCAAGCTGGAGCTGTTTCAGGATCAGGTCTTCTGTTTTACGCCGAAAGGCCGCCTGATTGCACTGCCGCGCGGTGCGACGCCGATCGATTTCGCCTATGCGGTTCACACCGATATTGGCGACAGCTGTGTCGGCGCAAAGGTCAATGGCCGCATCATGCCGCTGATGACCGAGCTGAAAAACGGCGATGAAGTGGATATCATCCGCTCCAAGGCGCAGGTGCCGCCCGCAGCTTGGGAATCTCTGGTCGCAACCGGCAAGGCGCGTGCCGCCATCCGTCGCGCAACGCGTTCGGCTGTTCGCAAGCAATATTCCGGTCTTGGTATGCGCATTCTGGAACGCGCCTTCGAGCGTGCCGGAAAGCCGTTCAGCAAGGATATTTTGAAGCCGGGCCTGCCGCGTCTGGCGCGCAAGGATGTTGAGGATGTGCTGGCCGCTGTCGGGCGCGGCGAACTACCGTCCACCGATGTCGTGAAAGCCGTTTATCCAGATTATCAGGATACTCGCGTCACCTCGCAAAACAGCCCCGCCAAGACCGGTGAGAAGGGCTGGTTCAATATCCAGAACGCCGCTGGCATGATCTTCAAGGTGCCTGAAGGCAGTGAAGATCCAGAAGGCGATAAAAACAAGGATCAGGAAACTGCACCGAAGCCGGGTAAGCGCGCTTTGCCGATCCGCGGCACCAATTCCGATCTGCCGGTGCGGTTTGCGCCTGAAGGCGCTGTTCCGGGCGACCGCATCGTGGGCATTCTCCAGCCGGGCGCCGGTATCACCATCTACCCGATCCAGTCACCGGCGCTGACCGCCTATGACGATCAGCCGGAACGCTGGATCGACGTGCGCTGGGATATCGATGAAACGATGCATGAGCGTTTTCCGGCCCGTGTGAGCGTTTCTGCGATCAATTCGCCGGGCTCGCTGGCGGAGATTGCCCAGATTGTTGCGGCCAATGACGCCAATATTCACAATCTCTCCATGGTGCGCACAGCACCGGACTTTACCGAAATGATCATCGACGTTGAAGTGTGGGATCTGAAACACCTCAACCGCATCATTTCCCAATTGAAAGAAAGCGCGAGCGTCAGCGGCGCAAAGCGCGTGAACGGATAGGACCAAGATGAACACCGAAGGCGTGCTTGCCGTCTTCCGCGAAGCGGGAGCGATCCTCGAAGGCCATTTCATTCTCACTTCCGGCCTTCGCAGCCCCATTTTTCTGCAAAAGGCGCGCGTGTTCATGCATGCCGACAAGACGGAAAAGCTCTGCAAGGCGCTGGCTGAGAAGATCAAGGCGGCAAATCTCGGCCCCATCGACTATGTCGTCGGTCCAGCCATTGGCGGTCTGATCCCGTCTTACGAAACGTCGCGTCACCTTGGCGTCCCATCGGTGTGGGTCGAACGCGAAAACGGCGTCTTCCGCCTGCGCCGGTTCGATGTGCCCAAGGGCGCACGCGTCGTGATCGTGGAAGATATCGTGACGACGGGCCTGTCGATCCGCGAAACCATCGAATGCATGAAGCAACTCGGCATCGAAGTTGTGGCGGCGGCCTGCATCGTTGACCGCTCTGCCGGCAAGGCGGATGTTGGCACCAAGCTCATCGCGCTTGCGGAATATGAAGTGCCTGCTTATCCGGCTGACAATCTGCCGCCGGAACTGGCCGCGATCCCAGCGATCAAACCGGGCAGCCGCAACATCTGATCGTGTGTTTTTTTGCCAGAAAGTGTATTAGTAACAGCGTATTTTATAAGACTTTCTGGCGGGATATAATGTAAAAGTTGACGTTGCAGAGCTATTACAGCTCTGCGGCGAAATTTCTCTTTACGAATGACCTTAGGTTTACGTACTCTCTGCCGTTAACGAGAGAATTCGTTCAGTTCTCGCCGACAGGAAAATCCATCGTGGCTGTAACGTCTGTAGTTTTCGATCCGAAATCACCGTTTCGCGCGCCGTGCGGCATTTGTGTCGACTGCGATGTGCGTCGGATGGCGGTTTGCGCTGCGCTCGACGATGGTGATCTCGGCGCGCTGGAAGCGATCATGACGTCCAGAAGGCTGGATGCGAACGAGATGCTCGTGGAGGAGGGGGAGCCTAAGGCTCGGGTCTACAGCCTGACCTCCGGCATGTTGCGCATCTATACCTCTCTGTCAGACGGGCGCCGCCAGATCGCGGGCTTCCTGTTCCCAGGAGATTATCTCGGTCTCGCCGATGATGACGTCTATTCGCAGACTGCGGAAGCGGTCGTGCCTTCGGTGCTCTGCGCCTTTTCCACGAAGGAAATGGACAATCTGATGGAGCGCTTTCCAAAGCTCAAGGAAAGACTGCACCAGATGACCCGCGCCGCATTGCGCACAGCACGCGACAACCAGCTTGTTCTCGGTCGTCTCGCGCCAGTGGAGAAGCTTGCAAGCTTCCTGCTGGTTCTCTCGGCGCGTGCTGAAAAGCGCGGAGAACGCGCCAATCCGGTGCATCTGTCGATGAACCGCACCGATATTGCGGATTATCTCGGTCTCACCATTGAAACGGTGAGCCGCAGCTTCACCAAGCTCAAGAGCCAGGGGCTGATCCAGCTCATCGACGCCAACACGGTCGAGATCATGTCGCGCCGTTCGCTCGCAGCTGTTGCGGGCATGGATCTGGACGCATTTTAAGCTAACTCCCAATCCTCTGCTCGTTCATCGTCACCCGTTGATTCAAATCAATGCGGGGTGCCGCTTTGCCCTGTAATTCTTACCGTAAAGATTGATGCGGCTACAAAGGGACGGCCGCGCGGTGAATGGGGAGAAAGACGGGTGCTCTTGTGTCTGGTCACTGCAACATTGGCTGTCATTCATGCGGGGAGCCTTGCCGCCTCATGCCGTCCAGTGCCGCAGGCTGCAATTCGGGTTCCGGCATCAGCTTCTCCATTCGCTCTGGCAGAGCTTCGCCAGTCCGCGCGCCGCGCGAGGTGGATGCGCCATGCATGAAGAAACGATAAAGCTTTACGCAGCACTGGCCGTTCCTCGCTACACGTCCTTTCCGACGGCAGCCGATTTTGTTCCCTTCGAGCCTGAGACCACACAACGCTGGTTGCGTCAGATCGGTCCGGGCGAGGGCATTTCGCTTTATATCCACGTGCCTTACTGCAAGCAGCTTTGCTATTACTGCGGGTGTCATGCCAAGGTCGCCATTCGCGACGATGTTGTCGAGAGCTTCTATCATTCGCTTTTGAATGAAATCGAGACAGTGGGTCATGTGCTGACCGGCCGTCCGCGCGTCACCCATCTGCACTGGGGTGGCGGAACGCCATCCATTCTGAGTTCTTCCCAGTTTCTTGAAATCATCACCGCCTTGCGTTCGGTGTTCGAGTTCTCGCCGACGATGGAACATGCGATCGAGCTTGATCCACGCACGGTCACGCCGGACTTGGTCAGGACGCTGGCATTCATGGGTGTCAACCGGGCCAGCCTTGGCATTCAGGATGTGGATGTTCGTGTGCAGAAGGCCATTGGCCGGGTACAGATGATGGAGACCGTGTCGAACGCCACGTGGCTTCTGCGTGGCGAAGGGATCGAGAAGATCAATTTTGATCTCATCTACGGCCTGCCGATGCAGACGGTGGATAGTTTGCGCCGCACCTGCGCAACGGTGGCTTCGCTCCGCCCGGACCGTGTTGCCTGCTATGGCTATGCACATCTGCCGCAGCGACGCGCCAATCAGCGTCTGATCGATGCCAGCCTGCTGCCGGATGCGGAAGAACGCTTTGCGCAGTCGCGTGTTGTCGCCGAATGTTTCTCCGGTCTCGGCTACGAGCCGGTGGGTATCGATCACTACGCTTTGCCGCAGGACGCGCTGGCCGTTGCTGCCCGTAAGGGCCTGCTGCACCGCAATTTCCAGGGCTATACGACCGATAGAAGCCAGACGCTGATTGGTCTGGGACCGTCATCCATTTCGCAATTTCCGGGTGGTTACGCGCAGAACATTCCGGATATCGGGCAGTATCGCAAGAAGGTCGATGCGGGCGAACTTGCCACGATGCGCGGCTATACGATGCGCGAAAGCGACCGCCTGCGTGCGGCAATCATTACCGATCTGATGTGCAATTTTCAGGTTGATCTGGATGAAGTGGCGCCGGGTATGGAGTTCTCCGATGAACTCGCCCTGCTGCGCCCGCTGGTGGCCGATGGTCTGGTCGATGTGAAGGGGAGCGTCATCCGCGCTACCGAAGACGGCAAGCCGCTGATCCGCCTCGTGGCGGCTGCCTTTGATGAATTTCGCAGGGAAACGGTGCAGGGCTTCAGCTTCGCCGTTTGATCCTGCGCCTAGAGCGTTTCCAGCAAAAGTGCGTAGCGGTTTTGCTTAGGATAATGCGCAAAAACAAATAGCCTGATTGAGCGGTTCCGGAAGAGCCGTTTCAGAAATGCCGCTGTACCGGGCCGTCAAGAAGGTCAGTGGCATGGGAGCGCCGCCGTTGGGGGACGTGCGGCGCTCCCCCTTTTCGGGGGAACCTTTTCAGATTCAGGCTTTTGCTTTGCGGTTCTTTTCCAGTTTTGGCAGGAAGACCGTCAAAAGGCCGAGCAATGGCAGATACGAGCAGATCGTATAGACGAACTCGATGCCCTTGCGGTCGGCGACGATGCCGAGAACCGCGGCTGCAATACCAGCCATGCCAAAGGCGAAGCCGAAGAACAGGCCGGACACCATGCCCACGCGTCCCGGAAGCAATTCCTGTGCAAAGACCACGATGGCTGGGAAGGCCGAGGCCAGGATGAAGCCGATGATCACCGTCAAAACAGCTGTCATCTCAAGATTTGCATAGGGCAAAGCCAGAGTGAATGGCAGTACGCCGAGGATGGATACCCAGATCACTTTGCGCGTTCCGATGCGATCACCGATCGGGCCGCCGAAGATCGTTCCCGCCGCGACAGCACCGAGGAAAAGGAACAGCAGGATCTGCGAGGTCTGCACCGACACACCAAAATGATGGATTGTGTAGAAGGTGTAGTAGCTCGTCAGGCTAGCCATGTAGATGTACTTGGTGAAGATCAGCAGCGCGAGCACAGCCACGGTGGCGATTACCCGGTTGCGGGGCAGCGGCAGCGTCTTGTCAGGCTGCGCCCTGCGGGCATTGGCCAGCCGGTAGCGATTGTACCAGTTGCCGACATACCAGAGCAGCAGCATGCCTGCCAAAGCGGCAACCGAGAACCACGAAACGCTGATCTGGCCGAAAGGCAGCACGACAAAAGCTGCAAGCAGCGGTCCGACAGACGAACCGAAATTGCCGCCGACCTGAAACAGCGATTGTGCGAAGCCGTGCTTGCCGCCTGATGCCAGTCGCGCAACACGTGACGCTTCCGGGTGAAAGACGGACGAACCGAAGCCGACGCAGGCAGCGCCCATCAGCAGCACCGAATAATGATGCGCCGTGGCCAGCAGCACGAGGCCGACAAGGGTGCAGCCCATGCCGAAGGACAGCGAATATGGCATCGGCTTGCGGTCGGTATAAGTGCCGACGAGCGGCTGCAAGATAGATGCTGTCATCTGGAAGGTGAAGGTAAGAAGACCGATCTGCCAGAACGACAGGCTGTAATTCTCCTTCAGCATCGGATAGATGGCCGGAAGGAGCGACTGCATCATGTCGTTCAGGAAATGGCCCATGCTCGTGGCCAATATGATGGTGAGGACCGTATTGTCCGCACCGCTGTTGGACGGCTGCTGCGCAGCACTCATGCTCATAATGCTACTCCTTGAGCACATCCCGAAAAGTGAAACGGTTTTCGGATAGGATGTGCGTTAAAATAAGCGTCCAGAGCGCCGATCTGATTTAAGCAGATTGAAACGCATACAAAGAAGGCCCGGTCTGCTGCTCCAATCATCCCGTTGATCGGAAAGAAAAGATAGCGTGTGGATGTTTTGAAACGGAGATTTCGTCGAGCGTACTCTCCGGTTCTCTCCTCATAAGCGTATTGCGTGTCGCCCGCTTTCGTGATTTGGTCCATTACTTGTTTGAGTGGGCCAAGCTGAGCCGATTGAGTTTGATTTTGAGATGAAACCGCCATCGCCATCACGCCTTTTCTTACCCGAAAGCGAGGAGCTGCAACGCTTTCACGAAGACCGTGTGGCGATGCTGGAGACCATGACCGGACCGGTTGTGGCGCTTCCGACGAAATATCCGGATGGCTATTTCGTACCTCGCCATAGCCATTCGCGGGCGCAGCTCTTGTGTGCTTCGCAAGGTGTGGTTCTGGTCACGACGAATGCCGGGCGCTGGATGATCCCCGGTGATCACGCCATGTGGATACCGGCTGGCATCGAGCATTCGGTCGAGATCGTGGGCGATGTCTATATGCGCTCGATCTATATCAGCACAGATGCCGTGTCCGGCGTGCCCGACCATCTGCATGTGGTGGGGCTGACAAATCTGATGCGCTGCCTCATCATCGATGCAACGACGGTCGACAGCATACCGGAGGCGGGCAGCCGAGATGCGCTGGTTATCGAGCTGATCCTGCGGGATTTGCATACGCTGCCGCAAAGGTCGCTCGGGCTGCCCATTCCGAACGATCCGCGCCTGCAAAAGTTGTGTCGCGACTTTGTGAAAAATCCGTCCTCGCGTGTCACCATTGATGACTGGGCGGACAAGCTCGCCATGAGCAGGCGCTCATTCACGAGGCATTTCCAGCGCGAGACGGGGGTGAGCCTTTCGGTATGGCGGCAGCAGGCCTGTCTTTTCGCTGCCGTTCCCCGGCTTTCGGAAGGGGAAGCCGTGACCAGTGTGGCGCTCGATCTCGGCTATGACAGCGTTTCAGCCTTTACGACAATGTTTCGCCGCATGCTGGGCGTATCGCCTCGTCATTATCAGCCAAGACCAGACCTCGCGCCTACAGAATACCGCGATGCATGATCGGTAGGATGATCTAATAATAGCAATTGTTTCCGCTCGAGGAGAGCAGTATTAAGGGCCCATGTTATTCCAACGCCGACATCCACTGACCCGACGGGAGCGCCTGAGACTTATGGTCTGGCCGCGCCGTTCTTTTTCCCGTTCCTTCAAATACGGGGGCAAGAGGATTCTGCGTATCACTGCATCGCCGCATGCGGTGGCGGCGGGGTTGGCCGTTGGCGTTTTCTCGGCATTCACGCCGTTCTTCGGCTTTCATCTGATCATCGCGATTGTGCTGGCCTATTTTCTGGCCGGCAATATTGCGGCGGCCGCAATCGGCACGACGCTGGCCAACCCGCTCACTTTGCCTTTCATTTGGGGAAGCACGTTCGAACTCGGACGCTTCGTCATGAATGGCAGTGTGGACTCGGCGCCTCCGGTGCATCTTGGTCGTGCTCTCGAAACAATGCATTTCGATGAGATCTGGACGCCGCTTTTGAAGCCGATGCTGTTCGGTTCGACCATTCTGGGCGCAGCTTGCGCGGTGCTGGTCTATTTCGTGACGCGCTATGCCGTGTCCGTGTTTCGCCGTCGCCGTCTGGAGCGACTGGCTGAAAAGCACAGGCTGCATGGCGAGCGGGGGCTTCAGCAAATATGATCGTCGGCATAGGCAGCGACCTCATCGATATCCGGCGTATCGAAAAAGCGCTGGAGCGGCATGGCGACCGTTTCCGCAATCGGGTCTTCACCGAGATCGAACAGAAGAAGTCGGACGGACGCCAGCAGCGTGCGGCGTCTTATGCCAAGCGTTTTGCCGCCAAGGAAGCCTGTGCCAAGGCGCTTGGCACAGGCATTGCGCGCGGCGTGTTCTGGCGCGATATGGGCGTGGTCAATGCGCCTTCCGGCAAGCCCACCATGCATCTGACAGATGGTGCAGCCAAACAGTTGCAGAGACTTCTGCCGTCGGGAACACGCGCTGCCATACATCTGACAATTACCGATGATTTTCCTCTCGCGCAGGCTTTCGTGATCATCGAGGCGCTGCCAGATTCAAGCGGGCCGAAATAGGTTCCTGAGCAGGTTCAGGTAAAATTGATCGGCTCCGACGAAACTTGTTGGGGTTGTGACAGGTAAACTCCTGCTCATAATCGTGCGAGAAAGCAGTGCGCGGATTGCCTCACGCAATCTAAGCCGTTATTAGATCGCGTTATCGCAAGCGGAGAGACAATGAGCGTGTCCAGCAAGAGTGAAACCAAGAAGTCCGGCGGCCTAGGCGAAACCATCAGCGTTATCGTGCAGGCGCTGCTGCTGGCGCTGGTCATTCGCACCATTCTTTTCCAGCCATTCAGCATTCCTTCGGGCTCGATGCGCCCGACCTTGCTGGAAGGCGATTATCTGTTCGTGTCGAAATATGCCTATGGCTATTCGCGCTTTTCGCTGCCCTTCGGTCTCGACCTGTTTTCGGGCCGTATCTGGAGCGCGGAACCGAAGCGCGGCGACGTGGTGGTTTTCAAGCTGCCGAGCGACACTTCCATTGATTACATCAAGCGTGTGATCGGCCTGCCGGGCGACCGCGTGCAGATGCGTGGTGGTGTGCTTTACATCAACGATCAGGCTGTGAAGCGCGACCGCGTCGGCACCATCGACAATCCCGATGTGACCGAAGTGAACCGTCCGGTCGAGGTATACCGCGAGACGCTGCCGGAAGGCGTGACCTATGTCACGCTCGATCTTGCACCGAATTCTATCGGCGACGATACCCGCGTCTTCGAAGTGCCAGCCGGCCATTACTTCATGATGGGCGATAATCGCGACAACTCGCTCGATAGCCGTTTCGGCGTTGGCTATGTGCCTTTCGAAAATCTTGTCGGTCGCGCCAACATCATTTTCTTCTCCATTGCGGACAAAGCCAGCCCGCTCGAAATCTGGAAATGGCCGACCGATGTGCGCTTCAGCCGTCTGTTCAGCTCTGTGAATGCCGCGCCGCACACCGCCGTCACCGGAAACTGAGATGGTTTCCGCAGGCCAGGCAGCATCAATTCTCGAGGAGCGCACCGGACACCGTTTTCTGAATTTGAAACGGCTGGAACGTGCGCTCACGCATTCAAGTGTGCAGGCCCCTTCGCGGGCGAATTATGAGCGGCTGGAGTTTCTCGGCGACCGTGTGCTTGGTCTCGCTGTCGCAGAAATGCTGTTCGAAGCATTTCCCGAGGCTTCCGAAGGCGAATTGTCGGTGCGTCTCAATGCGCTGGTCAATGCCGAAACCTGCGCGGCGATTGCCGACGAAATCGGTCTCGCCAATTTCATCCATACCGGCTCCGATATCAAATCGCTGAACGACAAGCGCCTCATGAATGTGCGGGCCGATGTCGTGGAAGCGCTGATCGCCACCATCTATCTCGACGGTGGCCTTGAAGCAGCGCGCTCTTTCATCAAGCGTTACTGGAAGAAAAGGTCGCTTGAAACCGGCGCAGGACGCCGCGATGCCAAGACAGAGCTGCAGGAATGGGCGCATCAGCAGGGCAATGTGCATCCGTCCTATTCCGTTTTGAGTCGCAGCGGCCCGGACCATGACCCGCTCTTCGTGGTCGAAGTTCAGGTACAGGGTTTCGCGCCGGAAAATGGTGAAGGACGCTCAAAGCGCATCGCCGAACAAAGCGCTGCAGAAGCCATGCTCTACCGCGAAGGCGTGTGGAAGCGCGACGAAACTGTATGACGCAAGAACTCACGTTTTTTCAATCGAGATCGGTTATAATCGATCGATTGCGACAAATTTCGTTGTGATGACGACGCTGTTGCACAAAGGGGGCGTGCCAAGGGGACCACGCTCTATCAAAATATCGTCTGGAAGGATGGACAATGAATAATCGGACGACACCGACAGAAAGCGAAACGGAAACCGGGCAGACCCGCTCGGGCTTCGTTGCGTTGATCGGCGCGCCAAATGCGGGGAAATCCACACTGGTCAACCAGCTCGTGGGCACAAAAGTATCGATTGTCACGCACAAGGTGCAGACGACGCGCGCGCTCGTGCGCGGCATTTTCATCGAGGGGCCGGCACAGATCGTTCTGGTCGACACCCCCGGTATCTTCCGCCCGAAGCGAAGGCTCGACCGCGCCATGGTCACCACGGCCTGGGGCGGCGCAAAGGATGCGGATATCATTCTGGTGCTGCTGGATGCGCAGGGCGGTCTCAATGAGAACGCCGAAGCGCTGCTGGAAAGCATGAAGAATGTGCGCCAGAAGAAGGTGCTGGTGCTTAACAAGGTCGACCGGGTTGACCCGCCAGTCCTGCTGACGCTGGCCCAGAAGGCCAATGAACTCGTGACTTTCGACCAGACATTCATGATCTCGGCGCTCAACGGTTCGGGCTGCAAGGATCTGGCGAAATATCTGGCTGAAAACGTGCCGAATGGCCCGTGGTATTATCCGGAAGACCAGATTTCCGACATGCCGATGCGTCAGCTCGCAGCCGAAATCACCCGCGAGAAGCTTTATCTGCGCCTGCATGAAGAGCTGCCTTACGCATCGACGGTGGAAACGGAACGCTGGGAAGAACGCAAGGACGGTTCGGTTCGCATCGAACAGGTCATCTATGTCGAGCGCGAAAGCCAGAAGAAGATCGTTCTCGGCCACAAGGGCGAGACCGTGAAAGCGATCGGCCAGTCGGCGCGCAAGGAAATCTCGGAAATTCTCGAGCAGACGGTTCACCTGTTCCTGTTCGTGAAAGTGCGCGAAAACTGGGGCAATGATCCCGAGCGCTATCGCGAAATGGGACTTGATTTTCCCACCTAGCAGTCAAAACTGACGTCTATGGAATGGCATGATGAAGGCATAATTCTCGGCACACGTCGTCATGGTGAAACCAGCGCCATTGTCGAAGTGATGACCCGTGAACATGGCCGACATCTGGGTATGGTGCGCGGCGGGCGATCCCGCCGCATGCAGCCGCTGCTGCAGCCCGGCAACCATGTCGATATCGGCTGGTGGGCGCGGCTGGACGAGCATATGGGCAGCTTCACCATCGAGCTGCTGGGCTTTGCCGCAGCGCGACTCATTGAAACGCCAGTCGCGCTTTATGGCATCCAGCTTGCAGCCTCGCATTTGCGGCTGTTGCCGGAACGCGATGCGCATCGCGGCCTTTATGAAACGCTGCGGCTTATCATCGAACATTTTGACGATCCGCTCGCATCCGGTGAATTGCTGCTGCGGTTCGAAGTCATGATGCTGGAAGAGCTGGGCTTCGGTCTCGATCTCAAGGAATGTGCCGCGACAGGCCGTAGTGAAGAGCTGATCTATGTCTCGCCGAAATCCGGGCGGGCGGTCTGCCGCGAGGCAGGCGCGCCATGGGCCGACAAGCTTCTGGCCTTGCCTGCTTTCGTCAACGACACGGCGGTGCGTGCTTCGTCTTATGAAGACATCGACCATGCATTCAAGATGACGGGCTATTTCTTCCAGCGCCATGTCTGGGAACCGCGTGCGCAGACACCACCCGATTCTCGCGGGGGTTTTTTGAACGCGCTCAAACGCGGGCAGGCAGGCTAAAAACCTCGCCTTCGAACGCTTCCGCACCGCGCCCGATCAATTTGATCGCAGCAGTCATCCGGCCATTATGGCCCAGAATTTTATCTGCAATCTCGATCAGGCGAATATTCGGCGTTGCGGAAGGCGACTGTTTGCGCAACTCGAATGCCATCGCTGTTTCGTCGCTTTGCGGATCAAGCGCTATGGCCGCGATATAGGCGGCAGCGGTTGAACGGGAAATGCCCGCATAGCAATGGATGAGCAGCGGCGCGTCCTTTTGCCAGCCATGCACAAAGTCGAGCAAAGCTCGCACATGATCTGCATCGGGCGCGACCATGCCTTCGCGGGGTTCGACGATGTCGTTGAATGTCAGCACCAGACGCTGTGCAGCGCAGCTTTCAGGCAAGGCCGGAACTTCACCGCTGGTCAGTGTCACCACATGGCTCGGCCTGTGGCACTCAAGCTGTGCAGCCAGCTGGGAGAGGGGACTGACGACGATCAGCGTCATGAACCGCTCTTGCGTTTTTCTTCCAGCAAAGCAAAGCGCGCCAGAAAATCACTCTGTACGCTTTGCGTCGGGCGCGGGGTCAGGTCCAGTTCGGCGGGATCGAAATCGCGTGGACGACCGAAATATTTGATGGCTTCGCCTTCGCTGAAACCGGCCAGCCGCGTGGCCTCAAAATAGGCTGCGATCTGGTCAGCGCGTTTTACGAGTGGTTTGAGCTTTGCCGACAATGTTGCCGGTAGGGAAAAGCGGTGGTGAATAGCGGTTTGCAACCGTGTTTCGATCAGCTTGTAATTGCCGCCCATCACAGCCTTGAACGGCGAGATCATGTCGCCGATCACATATTCCGGCGCGTCATGCAGCAGGGTCAGAATTTGCCATTCGGCGCTTGCATCCGGCTGAAGGCGGTGGAAAATCTCTTCTACCAGCAGCGAGTGCTGCGCAACGGAGAAAGCATGCTCGCCAATGGTCTGACCGTTCCAGCGCGCCACGCGGGCGAGGCCATGCGCGATATCCTCAATCTCGACATCGAGTGGCGAGGGGTCGAGCAAGTCCAGCCTGCGACCCGACAACATGCGTTGCCAAGCCCGGGCTTTGCCGGATGATTTATCCGCAGCCGCCATCAGGCGTTGCCTGATTCGGCTTCAGGGAAACCAAACCGGACATGCGGCGGTAGGCTCAGCTCAAGCGGTGTTTCGCCAGCGAGAAGAGGGGTGCCTGCATCCATCGCATCCTTGACGCGGTCGATGCGCACAAGCGCGATACCGATGCCGTTCGCAGAACTGCCGAGATTGCCGACTTCGCGTCCGTCCGCTGTTATGGGCGTGCCAAGCGGCGGCAGATTGCCTTCCGCTCTGGCGACTAGAACACGGCGTCGCGGCGTGCCGCGATGCTGCATGCGGGAGACGACTTCCTGACCGATGAAGCATCCCTTCGGAAAGGTGACGCCGCCGATCTGGTCGAAATTGACGTCATGCGGAAACACATCGCTATAGGCAAAATCGGCTTCGCCTTCCGCGATGCCATATTCGGCACGCAGCTTCGTCCATGCCGATGCATCGGCATTTTCACCGGACTGACCATAGGTGCGAAGCACGTTCAACTCAGCCGGAAAACGGGAATCGCGCTTTGTTGAATCATCTTGTGAAGGAGCGGAATCAGTTTGCCAGGAAACGCTGACAAGTGATTCCGGCAATTGTGTAATTTCCGCTTTGGCGCGCAGGCGATAAAGCGTGATGCGCTTGCAAAAATCAGCTGCAGTGCTTGCGGGCAGGTCGAAGCGCAGGCCGTTTTCGATGCGCGAGACGAGGAAATCGAACAGGATTTTTCCCTGTGGTGTCAGCAGCGCACCCGGCTTGGCTTCATCAGGACCGAGCTTGTCGAGATTGGTCGTGATCACGGCCTGCAAAAACTTTTCCGCGTCTTCGCCAGTGATGTGGACCAGTGCTCTGTTGGAAAGATTTACCGTTTCGGCTGCCGTTGTCATCGCTTCTTCCTTGCGTTTCGCGCCTTCGTTACGTAATCCCCATTGGAAAGGCTCGCAAGTCCCATCCCAATCCTAGGAGACCATAATGGCCGAGACGTTCGACACGATTCTGAAAGGCGCAACCATCGTCAATCATGACGGTACCGGGCAGCGCGATATCGGTATCCGCAACGGGCGCATCGCTGCTATCGGCTCTCTGGGGCAGGCTTCGGCAGGCGAAGTGATTGACTGCACCGGCCTGCACATCCTGCCGGGCGTCGTGGACAGCCAGGTTCATTTCCGCGAGCCGGGCCTTGAACATAAGGAAGATCTGGAAACAGGTTCCCGTGCCGCCGTACTAGGCGGTGTGACGTCAGTCTTCGAAATGCCGAACACCAAGCCGTTGACGACGACTGTCGAAACGCTGGAAGACAAGATTCGTCGCGGTCGTCATCGGATGCATTGCGATTTCGCCTTCTGGGTCGGCGGCACGCGTGACAATGCCAAAGACGTTGGCGAACTGGAGCGCCTTCCGGGCGCCGCAGGCATCAAGGTGTTCATGGGCTCCTCGACCGGTGATCTGCTGGTTGAAGACGATGATGGCGTTCGCTCCATCCTGAAAAATACACGCCGCCGCGCAGCCTTCCATTCGGAAGACGAATTCCGCCTCAAACAGCGTGAAGGTTTGCGCGTACAGGGCGACCCGTCCAGCCACCCGGTCTGGCGTGACGAGGTTGCCGCGCTGCAATGCACGGAACGTCTGGTGCGCATTGCACATGAAACCGGCGCACGCATTCATGTGCTGCACATCTCTACGGCTGAGGAAATCGACTTTCTGCAGGCGCACAAGGATGTTGCGACCTGCGAAGCGACACCGCATCACCTGACGCTTTCCGCCGACGACTACAAGACGCTGGGCAATCTTATCCAGATGAACCCGCCAGTGCGCGACAAGCGCCACCGCGACGGTGTCTGGAAGGGTATCGATCAGGGTATCGTTGATGTGCTCGGTTCCGATCATGCGCCGCATACGCTGGAAGAAAAGCAGAAAGCTTATCCGGCGTCGCCATCCGGTATGACTGGCGTACAGACGCTGGTGCCAATCATGCTCGACCATGTGAATGCAGGCAAACTGTCGCTGGAGCGCTTCGTCGATCTGTCGAGCCATGGCCCGAACCGTATTTTCGGCATGTCGCGCAAGGGGCGCATCGCTGTCGGCTACGATGCCGATCTGACCATTGTGGACATGAAGCGCCGCGAAACCATCACGCATGAACAGGCTGGCTCGAAGGCTGGCTGGACACCCTACCACGGCAAGACTGTCACCGGCTGGCCGGTCGGTACGATCGTTCGCGGTATCAAGGTGATGTGGAACGCTGAAATCGTGAACCCGCATCAGGGTGAGCCGGTCGAATTCATTGAAGCTCTGCCGCGCGGATAATGGGTTGTCACGCTGTTCCTGTGAATGGCGTGATCTGTCCTATCTTTGTCCGGCATCTACCTTTCGATCAGGTTTGTAAGACGTAAATTCTCTCCTATATTCACACTGTAGGAGAACAAAAATGTCCGCTCAAGATACCGTTCTGCTTGTCGTCGATGCGCAGGAATCATTCCGGCACCAGCCTTACTATCGCGAGGCAGATGTGGCCGCCTATGTCGAACGCCAGCAAAAGCTGATTGATGGCGCAAATCAGGCGGGCATTCCGGTTGTGCAGATTTTCCATACGGCGGATAGCGGCAACTTCGCTGAAGCGTCAGGCTATGTCCGCACGCTCGCACCGCTTTCCTTCACGCCAGACGCCGTATTTCGCAAGCGCCGTCACAGCGCGCTGGTCGGCACCGGTCTCGATGTCTGGCTGGTGGCAAACGGTATTCGCCATGTGATTGTCTCCGGCATTCGCACGGAACAGTGCTGCGAAACCACCACACGTCAGGCTTCGGATCTCGGCTATGCGGTTGATTTCGTCGGCGAGGCGACCCTGACCTTCCCGATGACCGACGCGACGGGTCGTAAATGGAGCGCCACTGAGATTCGGGCGCGCACCGAACTCGTGCTCGCCAATCGCTTCGCCCGTATTGCTACGGTGGAAGAAGCTCTGGCTGGCCAAGCAGAACGGAAGGCCGCATGACCCAACCGACAGACGGCAAGCAAATCATTCCCGTCTATGTCATCGTTCCGCCACGTCTGCTTTTGCTGGACGTGGCGGGGCCGCTTGAAGTGTTGCGCAAGGCGAATCTCGATCAGGATAAGGTCGAGTTTGCGGTGCATTATGTCGGGCCGCTTGGCACGGTTCACAGTTCCATCGGTCTGGCGGTGACGGGTATTGAGCCATTGCCGGACGCGGTGCCGCAGGGATCGCTGGTGATTGTGTCCGGTTCCACGGATATGCCGCTTGGCGGGCCGGTTGCCAGCCGGGAGGAAGACGCCGTCTTCGAGCAGGCGATTATCAGCTGGCTGAAGCGCGTCGTCTGCCCCGGCGTCCGGCTGGTCACGATCTGCTCCGGCGCCTTGCTGGCGGCGCGCGCAGGGCTGCTCGATGGCTATGTGTGCACGACGCATCATCTGGCCATCGCAGAACTGGAGAAGTCTGCTCCCACCGCGAAAGTGCTGCAAAATCGCCTTTTCGTCGAAGATGGCGAACGGCTGACCAGTGCGGGCATTACCGCCGGGATCGACCTGATGCTGCAAATCGTGGCCGATATTATCGGTCACGGCGTCGCCTTGTCGGTGGCGCGCTATCTGGTCGTTTATCTGAGACGCAGCGGTGGCGATCCGCAGCTTTCGCCCTGGCTGGAAGGGCGCAATCATATGAACCCCGTCGTGCATCGTGCGCAGGATGCCATTGCGGCAGACCCCGCCGGAGCGTGGCCCGTCGAAAAGCTGGCCGATGCCAGCGGGGCAAGTCCGCGCAATCTTTCGCGCTTGTTCAATGAACATGCAGGCATGAGCGTGACCGATTATGTCAACCGGCTGAAAGTCGGTCTGGCCCGTGAGATGCTGCTCAATTCTGGTCTCGATATCGAGAATGTGGCCGAAAGATCAGGCTTCGCCTCGGCGCGGCAGTTTCGCCGTGCCTGGCAGCGCATCTATGATCAACCGCCAAGCCATGCACGTGGGGCCGTTGGGTGATTACTCTCCGGCGGTGAAAAAGCGCCAGCTTCCATCGGGTGCAATGCCGATGCTGTAGAAAATATAACCGCCCGCCTTTTTCATATCCTCAAAGTCGCTGGCGGTGACGATCTGAAACAGCTCAACGGTCTGCGATGGCGTCAGCCTGTCGAGCGGCATGGCGTAGAAATAGGGCCAGACATAGACCTCGTCATCTGTTCCGGCATTCATATGCACATAGCCCGTACCGAGCAGGTCGGCGATGATGGCGAGAATTTCGCGACCTTCCACATCGCCGGCGAGCGATTTCAGAAACTCGATGACATCTTCTTCATGGTCTTCGAGCGAAAGCTGCGTGCTGTTGTCGGCTTCGCCCAATAGCGGGCGCAATTGCTCGATGTCGCCGGATTGTGCGGCAGCAAGCATTTTCTCGCGCATTTGCCGGACAGGCTGCGGCAGCCTGTCAAAATCGCGCAGCACTTCCGGCATCGGCTTGGCGGCCGGTGCAGGCATGATCGTTGACGGATTCTGCGGTGTTGCAGATGGCACCCGGTGTGGCAACGCATTGGGAAGCGGAATCGGCGACGACACCGGATGCTCATCCGGTGCGGTGCGATAGGCCGGTAAAGTCAGGAATTCGGAGCGATCCACAAGCGCCAGTTGGTCCGCTGCCGCAAAGGCGGGCAGCGAAGCCAGCATCATGCCCGCGACGAGCGCAAGCGGTCGGACAGAATTCCAGATTGCAGGATGCATCGGTGTTGCCGGAGGACGACTGGTGGGAACGGCCGGTTCTTGCCCCGCAACCGGCGACGTTATGGTTCGGCTCGAGCATTTCCAGCAAAAGTGCGAAACGGTTTTGCGTAGGATAATGCGTGAAAACAATTGGATAGAGCGGTTCCGACGATTCCGTTAAAATAGGAACCGCTCTATTGCAGAATCCGTGCAGGAAGGAAGGCGCCAGCTTCGATCTGTTCGCGCATCTTTTCGAGCAGCTCAAGCGCGCAATCGTCACCAGCCTCACGGATAAGTTCCGTCAGCGCCGTTGTGAACGCGGCTTCTGCGAGAATTTCAGGCTCGATGCCTTCGGAAATACCGTCCGCCCAGGCCTCGTTCTGATATTCGATTGCCACGAGTTTCTTCTCGCGTGCGATCATCTCGTCCAGATCGGTCGGTGCATGTTCCATAGACTTCATCCTGGCTTTCGCCTTTCTGCCGTTTTGCGGATGTCTCACCGTGTTCCGGGAGCTCGATCCATTTGCGGCCTGCCCGCCTTCTTAAGACAGTGTTAACAGATTATAACGGATTTGAACGAGACTATTGTCCGCAATCCGCACAAGAGTGAATGATTGGTTAATTTCCATAGCGCGAGATGATCTCGTTCGACAAGCCTTCGCCTTCCTTCATGTAGCGGTCTATCGCCGCAAGTGCGGAAGGGGTGCAGCGGGTATAGTTGTCGCTGAAGACGCGATATCCGTGGTTGAAGCTCGAAACGATCCTCACCCTTTCGCCTTCCGATGGCTTCTCGGCGGCGATAATCGCATCCATGCGGTCGCGCCATTCGCTGCCTGCTTCTCCGCATAGGTTGCGCAAATAGTGCAGCGAACCAAGAACCTCGGCAAGCCGCAACATCTTGCCCTCATAAGGCGCATCCTGCGCAAAAGCCGGATTGGCTGCGCCTGCCCACATGAACAATGCGAACCGGAACAGTTTCATGCCTTTCAATCGGAAACCCTCTCACATGAAATGCACTTGTTGCGTGAAATAGGGGCTGCTTCAAGGCAGATTGTCAAATAGGTTTAATCGCCAATAGGTTTAATATCCCAAGGCATCTTCGCTTTCCGCGACAGAGCGGGCAACGTCCAGCGTGCTGTCCGTCACGCGCGCTTGCACCATTTCCTCAATCGTCAGCCAGTGGATCGCCGCAGCGTCATCGCCGGGTTGTTCGCGCCCTGAAATATCCAGCGCGCGAAAGACGGAGAGGAAATAGCTCTTTTCATAAGCCTTGCCTTCCAGCGCCAAATCCACGGTGATGACATGGGAGAGGGCGCTGACGTCCAGCGCGGTTTCTTCCTTCAGCTCACGAATGGCAGCCTGTTCCGGCGTTTCGCCTGTTTCGATGCCCCCGCCCGGAAAAGCCAACCAGCCCTTCCATGGCTCCTTCCCGCGCTCAACCAGCAGAAAGCGGCTTTCGCGGCGGCAGATCAGCGAAACGCCATGAACATGAAGCGGAACGGGAATGACGGGGATCGTAGGCATGAAATAGCTATGATCGGCTTGCAGCGATTTGGCAATCGTAAACCGGTCTTGACCGCCCGCACAAAAACCTGAACATGGCTGTCATGTGCGGACGCTTTTCATTGACGGCAAGCCGGGAAGAAATCGAGACTTTTCTGGCTGCCATGATCTCGGAGGACTTTCCTCCTCGCTATAACATCGCCCCGACCCAGCCGATCCTCACCATTGTGGCCGGGGAGACTCCGCCTGTAGGCAGTAACCGCCCGGACCGGGTAGGTACGCTGGTGCGCTGGGGTTTTGTGCCGTCCTGGGTGAAAGACCCGAATGACTGGCCCATGATGTTCAACATCCGTTCGGAAACAGCCGCCGAAAAGAACTCGTTTCGCGCTGCGCTGAACCATCGACGCGCGCTGGTTCCGGCTTCAGGCTTTTATGAATGGCGTCGCGAGGGGAAGAACAAGGCGCAAGCCTATTGGGTGCGCCCGCGCAATGGCGGTGTGGTGGCCTTTGGCGCACTGATTGAAACCTGGAGTAGTTCTGACGGATCGCAGATCGATACGGGCGGCATATTGACGACAAGCGCCAATGCGCTGCTGCGTCCGATTCACGAGCGCATGCCGGTGGTGGTACATCCGGAGGACTTTGCGCGCTGGCTGAACTGCAAGCGTTACTTGCCGCGCGAAGTGGCCGACATCATGCGACCGGTGCAGGAGGATTTTTTTGAGGCGATACCCGTCTCGGACAAGGTCAACAAGGTGAGCAACGCCACGCCAGACCTGCAATTGTGCGTTGAAGAAACGGTTGAAGCGCATACAACGCCACAAAAGCGCAAGGGTAAAACCGAACCGGATGACGGTTCCGGCGGTCAGCTTTCAATGTTCTGACCGCATGCGCGATTTGTACCGGTTGATACCGCTTACTTGGCGAATTTTTTGGCGGCCAGAATCGAATGACGACGATTGTCGTTGCGGCCTGCGCTGCTGCGCTTTGCGGCCGTCATCAAGGCGGCGACGAGCGCTGCGGGGCCAATTTCACGATACTTGTCGACCAGTCGGTCCTGACGCGGTTGCAGTTCACTCTTAGACATTTTTACTTCCTTTCCCCGAAGCGTCCAGTTTCGAATGCTTTCGAAACCAACCGATCTCCGGTTAGGCCTAAGCAATCCATGCTCACTATTTTGTGATGGATTGAGACTGAATGAAGGCTGTTTGGGGCCGGTTTTGCGGTATTCCGGTTAATGCCCGTCAAGGATTGTCCGGGTTGCAGAAATGCAACATTTTGGCGGATGCTATGGAGTAGGTTGAAGCTTCCCGGCAAAATAATCGGTAACAAGCAAAAGCGCTTGACTGTGGTTCACGGGATAGGGATAAGTGCAACCATGAAAACGCCGACCACGAACATTTGTATTTGTGCGATCATTATTGGCTAGCAGCCTGCTGGCCCGGCCGTTTTCGTCTCCCTTCCATAAAACAGGATGATAACGCCCCGGCCAGATGGCTGCGATCCGTCGTGCACTGAATTCACTTGGATTTTGCTGGTTATTTTGGGGAATGGTTACAATGGCTGATGCGCCGCAATTGCGTCTTTACAATACGCTGACCCGCACGAAGGAGGATTTTTCCCCCATCGATGCCGACAATGTGCGCATGTATGTCTGTGGACCCACCGTCTATGATTTTGCCCATATCGGCAATGCACGCCCGGTCATCGTTTTCGACATTCTGTTCCGGCTTTTGCGCGAGGTTTACGGTGCCGAACACGTCACCTATGCGCGCAACATCACCGACGTTGACGACAAGATCAATGCGCGCGCCGTCCGCGATTATCCGGATTTGGCCTTCAACGAGGCCATCCGCCGCGTGACGGAAAGCACCAACGCGCAGTTTCAGGCCGATGTGACGGCACTGGGCAATCTCGCGCCGAGCTTTCAGCCGCGTGCGACCGAGCATTTGGACGAGATGCGTGCGATGATCGACCGTCTGGTCGCCATTGGCGTCGCCTATGTGGCGGAAGACCATGTGCTGTTTTCGCCCTCTGCCATGAACGAGCGCGTCAAGACATTTGGCGGCCCGCGCTATGGCGCGCTGGCGCGCCGTTCGCTGGACGAAATGCTGGCGGGTGCGCGTGTCGACGTTGCATCCTACAAGCGCGACGAGATGGATTTCGTGCTGTGGAAGCCTTCGAAGAAAGGTGAGCCGGGCTGGCCGTCGCCGTCAGGCATCGAGACGCTTGGCCGTCCGGGCTGGCACATCGAATGCTCGGCCATGTCGATGGCCAAGCTTCTGGAGCCGTTTGGCGGCGGACTGAAATGCGATGATCCGGAAAAGAACCGCTTCGATATTCACGGCGGCGGCATTGATCTGGTCTTCCCGCACCACGAGAACGAAATCGCGCAGTCCTGCTGCGCATTCGGCACCGAGCGGATGGCCAATATCTGGATGCATAACGGCTTCCTGCAAGTTGAAGGGCAGAAAATGTCGAAATCGCTCGGCAATTTCATCACCATTCGTGACGTGCTGAATGAAGGCTTGCCGCAGTTGGGTGAGTGGGACGACAACGCAGCCCGTGACCGTTGGGTCGGTCTGGCTGCGCGTCTGTCGATGCTGCAAACCCATTATCGCGAGCCGATCAACTGGACGGCACAACGTCTGGCGGAATCGTCTGACGAACTGCGCCGCTGGTATGGCCTGCTGCGCGACGCCAAGTTCGTCGTGCCGGAAAAGCTGTCGGCAATTGGTGAAGTGACGGAAGCCCTGTCCGACGATCTGAACAGCTGGGTTGCGATTACCGCGTTGCGCAAGGCGTTCAAGAACAAGGATATTGCGACGCTGGGCGAGGGCATGGCGCTGATGGGCCTGCTCGATCCTTACTTCGTGACGGCTGAGGATGTGCCGGTCTTTGCCAGGGCGAATGTCGATACGGATGCCATCGAGGCCCGCATTGTGGAACGCCTGCGCTTCATCAAGGAGAAGAACTTTGCGGAAGCCGATCGCATCCGCGATGCGCTTCTCTCTGAAGGCGTGCAGCTCAAGGACGGCAAGGATCCTGCCACCGGCGAACGCATGACGACGTGGGATGTGGTAGGCTGACGACGATTTAAGCAGCGGTCGTTGATAAGGGAGGACGGCATGACGCTCGATAACAAGCCGATTTATACCGGTGGCTGCCAATGCGGCGCGGTGCGCTTCCGCATTGACGGCGCGTTGGGCTCGGCTTCCATCTGTCATTGTCGCATGTGCCAGAAGGCCTTCGGCAATTTCTATGCGCCGCTGGTTTCCGTCGACGAGGCGAAACTGGAATGGACGCGTGGCGAGCCGAAGCGTTTTCGCTCCTCCAACCATGTTCAGCGCGGGTTCTGCCCGGAATGCGGAACCCCGCTGACCTATGAAGCGCCCGATGGCGTCGCGCTCGCCATCGGTGCGTTCGACGCGCCGGAGGAAGTGGAGCCAACGGTTCAATGGGGGATCGAGAAGCAGCTTCCCTATGTGAGCGGACTTGCAGATCTTCCCGGCTATGCAACCGAACGCGATCCGGAGAGCATCGAATTCGTCAGAACGATGATCTCCTACCAGCATCCCGACTACGACACAGATAATTGGCCGCAACGGTAACGTTGGACCAACAGCAGACCCACCGACAGGCAGGCACTTATGGCACGCGAACGCATCTACATCTACGACACGACCTTGCGGGACGGACAACAAACCCCCGGCATTGATTTTTCTGTCGAAGACAAGAAGTCGATTGTCGCACTGCTTGAAGAATTGGGCGTCGATTATGTCGAGGGTGGTTATCCGGGCGCAAATCCGACCGATACGACGTTCTTCCAACGCCGTCAGACCGCGCGGTCCAAGTTCACCGCCTTCGGCATGACGAAACGCGCCGGTATTTCCGCTTCGAACGATCCGGGCCTGTCGAGCCTGTTGCAGGCGTCAGCCGATGCCGTCTGTTTCGTGGCCAAAAGCTGGGACTATCATGTGCGTCTGGCTCTTGGCTGTACCAATGAGGAAAATCTGGAATCGATCACCGCTTCGGTGACGGCTTCGCGCATGGCCGGTCGCGAAGCGCTGGTCGATTGCGAGCACTTCTTCGACGGCTACAAGGCAAATCCCGATTATGCGCTGGAATGCGCCAAGGCGGCTTACACCGCAGGCGCGCGCTGGGTTGTTCTGTGTGACACCAATGGCGGCACGCAGCCGCATGAGATTGCTGAAATCGTCAATGCGGTGAAAGCCATAGTGCCCGGCGAGAGCCTTGGCATCCACGCCCATAACGATACCGAACAGGCTGTTGCGGTTTCACTCGCCGCCATTGATGCCGGCGTGCGGCATGTGCAAGGCACGCTGAACGGTATTGGCGAGCGCTGCGGCAATGCCAATCTGGTTTCGCTGATCCCGACACTGCTGCTCAAGCCCTATTGGTCCGAGCGTTTCGAACTGGGTATCAAGCCGGCTTCGCTGAAGGCAATCACCCGCATCTCGCGCGCCTTCGACGACATTTTGAACCGTCCGCCGACCGAACAGGCGCCTTATACCGGCACATCGGCTTTTGCCACGAAAGCGGGCATTCACGCCTCGGCCTTGCTCAAGGAACCGCAGACCTATGAACATGTGCCGCCGGAAACGGTCGGCAACAGCCGTCGCGTCATGGTTTCGGATCAGGGCGGCAAGTCGAATTTTATCGCTGAACTGGAGCGTCGCGGTATTCGCGTTGCCAAGGATGATGTGCGCCTCGATACGTTGATTACGCTGGTGAAAGAGCGCGAGGCCGAGGGCTATGCCTATGAGGGTGCGGATGCGAGCTTTGAGCTTCTGGCGCGCAACATGCTCAATCCGCAGCCGGAATTCTTCAAGGTCGACTCGTTCCGGTGCCTCGTTGAACGCCGGTTCGATGCCAATGGCATGCTGAAGACGGTGTCGGAAGCGGTGGTCAAGGTGGAAGTCGATGGCGAAGTGCGCATGTCCGTTGCCGAAGGCCACGGCCCTGTCAACGCGCTCGATATTGCACTGCGCAAGGATCTCGGCCGCTTTCAGGCGGAAATCGAAGATCTTGAACTGGTGGATTTCAAGGTGCGTATCCTCAATGGCGGTACGGCGGCTATCACCCGCGTGCTGATCGAGTCCGGTGATGCGACCGGTGCCCGCTGGCGTACGGTCGGGGTTTCGGACAATATCATCGATGCATCGTTTCAGGCTTTGATGGATTCTGTGAATTTCAAGCTCATGAAAAACCGCTCCATGGCCGGGCTCGCCGCTGCGGAATAAGACGCATCATTCACCAGGATTGATGCTTCAATCATTTTAATTGAATGGATTTTATGAGTTGAGAAGCGCATAGCAGTGGCTGATCAAGCCATCTGCTATGCGATTTACTCAAAAAGCGGCTGTGCTTTCGAGCGGAGAGAGACAATGACCGACCAGACCTTGTCCGATGCCCGTCTTTCGGATGGGGCCAAAGGTTTTCTCATGGCGTTCGGCGCTTATGCGCTTTGGGGCGCGCTGCCGTTTTATCTGAAAGCAGTAGCCCATATTCCCGCCATGGAAGTCGTGTCTCACCGCGTCATCTGGTCGGTGCCGGTGGCACTGTTGTTGCTGGTGGCGCTGGGGCAGTTCAAGGATATCCTCTATGCTGTTCGCCAGCCACGCATGCTTGCGATGGCGGGGCTGACTGCAGCACTGATCACGATCAACTGGACAATCTATGTCTGGGCAGTCGCGCATGATCAGGTCATGGGAGCCGCACTCGGCTATTATATCAATCCGCTGTTCAATGTGGTGCTCGGTGGTCTTTTCCTCGGCGAGAGGTTGAGCAAAGTCCAGTATATTGCTGTTGGCTTTGCTGCGGCTGCGGTTTTGCTGCTCACCTTCAATGCCGGTGGCTTGCCATGGGTATCGCTGGCTTTACCGCTGACCTTCGGTCTCTACGGGTTCTTCCGCAAGTCACTGCCGATGCCGCCTTTGCAGGGCTTCACGCTTGAAGTGCTGATCCTGTGCGTTCCCGCGCTCGCTTATCTGGCCTTCCTGAGTTCGCAAGGGCAGGGTCATTTCTTTGCCGGGCCGGTTTCGAATGTCTGGCTTCTGATGCTTGCCGGGCCGTTCACCGCCATCCCGCTGATCCTCTACGCGGGCGGCGCTAAGCTGCTGCGCTACACAACGCTCGGGCTGATGCAGTATATGACGCCCACCATGTTGTTTTTCTTTGCGATTTTCATCTTCAACGAGCCGTTTTCGACCGTGCAGCTTGCCGCTTTCGTGCTGATTTGGGCAGGGCTCGCGCTCTACACCTGGTCGACACTTTCGCAGCATCGTCGCAATCGGGCACGCGCCTGATAGGTAAATCGTAAATAATTTGTGATTCACCTCCGGTGGATAACCCGCCGGAGGTCTTATTTTAGCCGCTGTGTCAGCATCATTTCCGCCAATATTTATAAAGAACCTAGAGAATTGTCGGAATGGCCCCCAGGGCAGGATACTCCCATCGCAAGCGTGCGGTTGCGGCAACGGCCCCATCTGGGTCAAGTTTCGCATCCGCCGGCGCAAATTTGAAGACGGAACCACTCTCGCACCGTAGCCTCGGGCCGGTGCGCTGGGTTCGTTTTTCCTTGCGCACGCATCTGCGTTTCTGTCTGGCGCTTGCCTCTGCCACAGTCATTGCAGGTGGCGGTTTGGTACTGGCTACCGGCGGGCTGGTACGCCACGGCCATGCCGCACAGCCAGCCTTCACCAACCCGACAGCTTTGGTTCGCCAGCATCATGCCGCCGCCAAAGACGCGCGGCTTGTACCTGCTGTGAACAACGATATGAGCCATCGTGTGTCGCGTCGTATCGATATTGCGGAAGGCGTCGAGGATGGCGATCCGCGCCTCTACACCTACCAGCATGTGGTGCTGGACGTGAAAGGCCACGACACCAGACGACCCGCCATCGACGATGCAATGGACGCATCGACAATGGCGATGAAATCTGTTGGCGTGGGCGAACCGACGCAGTCGCTATCCGAGCTGGAGCGAGGCGTTCCGGTCAATGTCAGCCTTGCCAAGCCCGCAGTCCACGAGAAGGCGGATGTGCACGAAATCATCGTTGCCCCGCAATCGCGGGAACGCATAGAAGCGCTTCTGCAAGCAGCCGGTATTGCGGCTGAAGACAGTCAAAGGCTTGAAGAAGCACTGGCCCGTACCGAGCTGTTGCCCGGTGACAATCTGGAATTGCTGGTTGATAAGAAAGACGGCAGCGATGCCGCCGCTCATGTTTCGCTTGCCCGCTTCAACCACGGCAATGCCAACAAGGCCGTCTATGGACGAGCGGATGATGGTGTGTTTCACGCCACCGGTAATGAGCGCCTGTTCGCGCGTCTGTCCCGCGATGCGATGCTGAGCGCTTATCATCCGTCGGCTCCGGCTGTCAGCAGTGATGGCAGCATCGAAACGAGGCTGGTTCAGGCTGGTGCACCGCGCGATATCGTGCGCGATGTCGAGAAGCTCGCCGATCAGAACGGCGTCGTGCTGGAGAAGGGCGCCAACTCTCCCGATCTGATCGACCTGCTTTTCAGGAAAAGTTCGGAGACGGACCCCGAGCTGGTATTCGTGGAATTTACCACGAATGGCAAAAGCAAGCGCCTCTACCGCCATGAGGGTGCGGGCGGAGCTACAGATTACTTCAACGAGGATGGCTCCTCGATGACCAAATATCTGATGCACAAGCCTTTGCCGAATGGACGTCTCAATGACGGTTTCGGCTGGCGTATCCACCCGGTTTTGCATGTCCGCAAGCACCACAACGGGGTCGATTACGACGCGCCGATCGGCTCACCGATCGTGGCTGCGGGCGATGGTGTGGTCGAGGTGATTTCGTCCGAAAAGGGATATGGCAAATATGTCCGTATTCGCCATCAGGGCGGATACAGCACCACCTATGCCCATCTTTCTTCCGCCAAGTCGGGGCTACGCATCGGCCAGCATGTGAAGCAGGGCGAAGTCATAGCCTATGTCGGCTCAACCGGTTATTCGACAGGCCCGCATCTCTATTACGAGCTGAAGGTCGGTGATCAGTATGTCGATCCGCTGACCGCGCGCCTCAATGCCGGTGAAAAGCTCTCCGGTTCGTCACTGTCGAGTTTCCGCGAGGAAATCGACCATGTCGGTCAGATCGTCGATGAAATGGCGCTGCCTATCCTGAAAGATGGCTCAGACGCCAAGGATAAAGCTGAATCGCATGACCGGCTCGGTGGCCATCAGGGGGCCGGCCCAGCTGGTGGGGGCTACGGCCGCCATTAGTTAGACAGATTACGGACGATAGGCATTCGCCAGAGCGACAAATTCCTCGACGCTCAGCGTTTCGGCGCGGCGGGTTCCGTCAATGCCGGTCTTTTCAAGCAGGGTAGCGCCGCCGATTGGCTTCAGGCTTTGGCGCAGCATTTTCCGCCTTTGGCCGAAAGCAGCCTGAGTCACCTGACCGAGCGCTGCCGCGTTGCAGGGCAGCGGATTTTCCAACGGTACGATATGAACCACCGATGACATGACTTTCGGCGGCGGCGTAAAGGCCTGCGGGGGCACGTCGAAAGCAATTCTCGATTTTGTCCGCCAGCCTGCAAGCACGCCGAGACGGCCATAATGATCGCTGTCAGGCGCTGCCACGATGCGTTCCGCCACTTCGCGCTGGAACATCAGCGTCATGGAGGAATAGAAGGGCGGCCATGGCTCAGACAGAAGCCAGTTCAGCAGCAATTGCGTGCCGACATTATAGGGCAGATTGGCGACGATCCGTGGCTTCGGCCCATCGGGAAACAGTGTCTTGAAATCCTGCTCCAGCGCATCACCGGAAATAATCCGCAGGCGGCTTGGATAATGCGCTTCAATCTCCGCCAGTGCCTCAAGGCAGCGTTCGTCGCGCTCGATTGCTGTTACATAGGCGTCTTGCGCCAGAAGGGCGCGGGTCAGCCCGCCGGGGCCGGGGCCAACCTCGATGACGGGCTGGTCTTTAAGGTCACCTGCCTGCCGGGCGATCTTGGACGTCAAATTGAGATCGAACAGAAAATTCTGCCCGAGCGACTTCTTCGGCATCAGATCATGCCGTTCGATGACTTCGCGAAGCGGGGGCAGGTTGTCGATGCTCATGCCTTGGTACCTGTTGTATTTTCTGCAAGCTCGTGGGCAAGCCGGATCGCCGCAATCAGGCTGTCCGGTCGCGCAATGCCCTGACCTGCAATGTCGAACGCTGTGCCATGGTCCGGCGAGGTGCGGATAAAGGGTAGGCCGAGCGTCACATTGACGGTTTCGTCGAACGCCAGCGCCTTGGCCGGAATCAGCGCCTGATCGTGATACATGCAGATTGCAGCATCGTAAGCAGCCCGCGCTTGACGGTGAAACATCGTATCGGCGGGCAGGGGGCCGCGCACATCAATGCCGTCGCGCAGCAGCTGTTCGACTGCCGGGCGAATGATGTCATCATCTTCCTTGCCGAGTGCTCCGCCTTCGCCCGCATGGGGGTTGAGGCCGGAAAGCGCCAGACGCGGCTGGGCAATGCCGAACCGTTCGCGCAGTTCGCGTGCCGTAATGCGCGACACTTCAAGAATATTCTCGGTCGTGAGCTGTCGCGGCACTTCGGCAAGCGGAATGTGAATGGTCACCGGCACTGCGCGCAATTGCGGTCCGCCCAGCATCATCACAGGAGTGATTTCGGTGCCGACGTGACGGCTAGCAAGCTCCGCCAGAAATTCCGTATGTCCCAGATGTCGGAAACCGGCTTCATAAAGCGGCTTCTTCGCAATCGGGCAAGTGACGACAGCGGACGTCTCGCTAGCGAGCGTGAGAGCGACGGCGCGTTCAATTGCTTCAACTGTACCGGCTGCGTTCTCCGCCAGCGGTTTGCCGGGGCTTTCTGTGTGCCTGTTGATGAGCGGCAAGACAGGCAATGCACGCGCAAAAACGCTCCGCGATGCGGTGGCATCTGCAACTGCCTCAATCTGAACGTCGAAATTGAGAAGCCGCGCGCGCGCTTCCAATTGTGCGGGATCTGCCAGCAACATGAAGGGCGGCAGGGATAGTTCATCCCGCTTGAGCCAGACGGCCAGCGCAATATCCGCGCCAACGCCGGACGGGTCGCCGATAGTAACCGCGAGCGGAAGAACAGATTTTGCGCACATGGCTTTGATTCCAAAAATAAAAGCTGGCAACCGGAAGGACCGTGCCAGCTCATATCATTGCCTTATCCTGAACGACAGCATTGCTGCCGCCGGAATTTTAGCGATTAACGATGGTGGCCTTCTTGCGCAACTCATCCAGATATTTGGTGGAGAGCGCGTCAGCCTTCTTTTCCTGACCTTCCGGCGAGTCCGCTCCCTCCATGGAGAAAACGAGCTGGGCGACGCGGTCGTCCGACAGCTGGCGCGTGGCGCAGACTGCGAGGAACTCGACACCCTTTTCGGTATCGTGCGGCGGTGTCGTGCGTCCTACGCCGGCTGCCTTCACATCCTTGGCCCATTCGCCCGGCAGCTGCTGTTCGATAATGCGTCCAAGATCGCGGACGGTCACGTCGATGATACCCTTGGCCTGCTGGCGGGTGGCGTCACAGCTCTGGAAGCGCGAACGAAGCGCATTGGCTTCCTGACGACGCTTCGCGAGAAGTGCCGGAGACCGTTTCGAGGTCGGGACGACAAAAATCACCTGCTGAAGATGATATTCGGTTGCGACTGGTTTCTTGCCGCCATCCTTCAGTATGCGCTGTACAGCATCCTGCTCACTGACCATGCCGGTTGCACGGAAGCGAGCGCTGACGAGGCGGCCCCAGCCCATCTGGACCATGATGTATTTCTTGAAGTGGTCCGGCGTAACGCCTGCCTGATTCAACACCTGGTTCATCTGGGCGAGGGTCATCTTGTTGCGGGACGCGAAGCCCGCATAGGCCTGATCGACTTCCTGATCGGAGACACTGATGTTGCGGCTCTTCATCTCGATTCGCTTCAGCATTTCGTCAGTCAGTTCCTGACGCGCGAGCTGGGTGAGATTGCCGCCTTTGCGTTGCAGCTTCAAAAAAGCCATCCGGTGCTGGATATCACCATTGGTGATGGCATTGCCGGATACGACAACCTTGACCTCACCTTCCCCAGCGGCAAAAGCCGAAGAGGGAAGTGCAACCGTGCCGAGCGCCGTCAGGCAGACAGTCGCGCTTAACAGGGAGGCGAAAAGAGGTCTTGCAAACATCATCTTGTTTCCCGATTTCCTTGCGGTCGGTGAACGAAACCCGTCACCGGATGTGTTCATTCGGTTTCGGATATGCTTGTCATCGAGCCGCAAGAGTATCGGAAACCAACTATAGTGCTGTCTGTATAGAGGAGGCAGTGCGGCGAAACAATGACCCTCGCGCATTTTACAAGACGATTGAGGGCTGCTTACTGAACGAAATCGCAATTTCTTGGAGAAGACGATTTCTATGCGAAATGTCCCAGAGCACAGATGACCGGAAACAAAAGAATATGTTTCCGGTCATAAATTTTAGAAGGTCTGGTTGCCGCTGCCGATGTCGCCGAGCGTGCGCAGCGAGATATTGAACCCGATACCGTGCGATGCCTTGTCCTCACCCGGGTTACGCGTCTGCGTGTAAGCCATCATATAGGTGAAGCACTCATCATCATAGGCAAGGCCAGATGACGCACGGACCAGCGTGCTGGACACAAGGTCATAAGTACCAGATCCGAACACGCGCCAGTTGGCGTTGACCTTCGCCGAAGCCGTACCGGTCACTTCCTGACGCAGATCGTTATAGCCATAGGCCGGCTGCGGTGTGATGTAGGCATATTGCGCTGTCAGCGTCAGCTTTTTCCAGCTCTGCTGCACTTCAAGTTCGCCACGACGCACGGACAGGCTGTCCTTGTCGAAACGACCGCGGGCGGCCAGGGCCAGACCAGTTGAATTGGACGTGCCGATCATCGCAACATAGTCGGAGCGAGCGCTGTCTAGACCCGAATCTGCACCAACATTTACGAAGTCGCTCGTGGCATAGGAATTCAGACCGCCAAGCTGGAACGACTGACCAGCCAAAGCGTAAAGCGACCAGTCGCTGTTGCTGAAGCTTCCAGAATAGCGGAAGCCGAGATTGGCGCGCGTGCCACCTTCAACGCGGTCATAGCCAGAGAACTTGTCGCGCGAGAACAGGTTCGTCGCGTCAAACACGAAGCTCTGAGCGTCTTCGTTTGGCAGTTCACCGGCATAACGCTCATTGTTGCGCACATAAATCTGCGCAATAGGCTCAATGATATGCGTTGAACTGGTGGTCGAGAACAGAATCGGCCAGCGCAGTTCGAGACCCGCTGTGGCCATTGCCCGCAGCGCTTCGGAGCGTACGACGGCGTCTGTATAGCCAGCAGACGAAAGATCAAGGCTCGTATTGGCGCCAATTGCATCCGCGCGCAACGCGAGCAACGGCGTGATAACCAAACCGGACGGCGTAATATAAGTGCGCTGCCATTCCGCTTCGCTCGTCAAGCGAGCACTAGTACCACCAAAACCGGGAACGCGCGGGTAGCGAGTACCAGCAGGCGTCACGTTATCGTTTTCTCGATAAAGGGCCTGCAGGTTGGTGTTGATGTTCAGCTCACCCCCATAGACAGGCTCAGGAACCGTGTAGGAATAGTCCAAACTTGGGAAAACCCAAGGTTGCTTCGAATGAATCTCATTTGAATCAGTTGGCAAGAGAGATTCTTGCACATTAAAACGATAGAAATTCAGATCGAAATAATTACGATTGTCGATGCCGGTCAGGTAAATTTTCGAAACCTGCGTTCCGGCATTATATCCTTCGATACTATAGGTACGGCTGAAGTTGCGATCACTCTGGGCCATGACGTCCCAGCCGTAGCGCCAGCGCGAATTGATCTCGAAATCACCCTTCGAAGCGATCATACCACGATTGTCGACATCGCGATCAACGGTCGCGACATCGAACTCGCCGGGCTTGGCCTGATGCATGCCCGCGATGCGCAGATTATAGGTGCCGTTCTCCAGACGATGACGCCACTCGGCTTCGTTCAGGAAGCCTTGCTTCGTGTAATAGGTCGACGAAAGGGTCACGTCGTAATTCGGTGCAAGAGCCCAGAAATAGGAGTTCTTGATGCCGAAGCCCAGATCGTCCTTGTAAGCAAAGCCTGGGAACAGGAAGCCGCTCTTGCGCTTGACCGTCGGGTCAGCCATTTCGAAGGCAGGGAACCATGCCAGCGGCATGCCCAGGAACTCGAACTGGCCGCGTTCGAAACGAACGGTCTTCGTTGTGCTGTTCCAGATGATCTTGCGGGCCTTGATCTGCCACAGAACAGGCCTGTCGGGGTCTTTCTTACATGCTTCGCAAGCCGTGTAGACGCCATTATTGAATGTTGTGATTTCACCGTTGCTGCGCTCGGCGCTTTCAGCGGCAAAACGTGTATTGTCCGTCGTCTCGACGCGCAGGCCATTCACAAAGCCGTCGCGGAAACTATCGGTGACATCCATATGATCGGAATAGATCTTGTTGCCGTCACGTTCGACGACCTCAACATTCCCGGTCGCGGTCATGCGGCGGGTCTGCTGATTATAGGTCACCTTATCTGCGACAAGGCGATTGCCGTCATACTCGATCTTGACCCGACCTTGAGCGGTTACGGTGTTCACATCGCGATCATAGACAAGCTCATCGGCCTGCAGAAGCATCCGGGCATTTGGATCGCTCTTGTAATTGGCACCGAGTGCCTCCTGCGCCAAAGCGGGCGAGGGCATGACTGCGACAGAAATGAAAGGCAAAGCAAGGACGCACGCCAACGCCGTCCCACGCGAGAAGCGTGAGAGCAGATGGGGCAATACCATGCGGGTGTTACTCAAACCCACTAACCATCCTCCTTATGCAACAAAAAGGAGACACCAAAGAATGTCGCAATAAT
Organism: Brucella sp. 22210; assembly: GCF_052045675.1. Taxonomy (NCBI): domain Bacteria; kingdom Pseudomonadati; phylum Pseudomonadota; class Alphaproteobacteria; order Hyphomicrobiales; family Brucellaceae; genus Brucella; species Brucella sp. 22210. Next base: position 133,393 of record NZ_JBQEPD010000005.1, on the reverse strand, counting down.
CACAGGAACCCAGGCAGCTACAAACGGCGGAACGAATCCCGCATTGCCGAATGCTTTGACCAGTACCGAAACGACATAAAGCATGAAGCCAGCAACAACGCCACCCAGAATCATCGCACCGGACTGACCGAAACGCACAAATTTCAGGGACACTGTTGCAGCAATGAGAGTCATCGCCATCAGAAGCGCAGGCAATGCCAGAAGTGACTGGTATTGCATGTCAAATGCGTTTGCCGAATAGCCGAATGAACGCGCAACTTCGATCTTGTGTCGTAATTCAGTGAAGGGAATCGTATCGGGAGAAGCGAGCTTCTCTTCGACATATTCCGGACGCAGCTGCGTAGGGATAGCAAAGCTGGCCATTTTCTTGGGCTCTTCGCCGCGCGCGAATCGCGTCACGTCGTTGAGCTGCCAATGACCATCCATCAGTTGTGCGGTGCGGGCGTCGTAGCGCACGCTGATATTCTTTTGGCTGTCGAACTGGATGAAAGTCGCGTCGGCAAGCGTCGCGCCCTGATCCAGAATGCTCTTTGCGCCAATGATCGTTTCGCCTTCATCGGTCTTCTGGCGAAGCCAGGGATCGCGCAGTGCGGAAACGTCGGTAGTCTTGCCGTTTTTCCACGTTGCTGCAATTTCCTCAGCCTTGGAGAAACCATAAGCGGCGAGCGGATTGAGCACGAAAATCGTCGCGACACCGAATAGCAGCGCGCCGAGGCAGGCTGGCAGCAGAAACTGCCAGGCTGAAACACCGACTGAACGCGCTACAACCAGCTCATATTTGCGGTTCAGCGAAATCAGTGTCGCCATGGCCGAGAACAGTGCCACGAAGGGAATCATCTGCTGCATGATGAACGGCACGCGCATGGCCGAAATGCCGAGCGCTGCCCAAACCGTGTAATCAGGCAGATTTGAAAGTTTGCTGGCGTTCTCGGTAAAGTCGAGAAGCATCGAAAGCGCGAAAATACCCAGCAGAAAATAGAAGGTGATCTGCACGTAACGCGTGAAGAAGTAGCGACCAAGTGTCCAGCCGATCATGCCTGACCTCCCGCATTGCCGCGGAAGCGGCCCATCACGCGATCATAAAGATCGGAAATGATCTGCTTGAAGCGATCGAAGTTGTCGAGAATCCGGTCGTTCCACTTGCTGGGCAGTCCGATGCTGCGCCCGGTCGCCAGCGCAAAGCCGGTTACGAGCATGACGACGATGGGCACCAGATACATGACGAGTATATAGGCTTCTTCCTTGTCGGCGCGGTCGGAGGCGAAATACCCGGCCCAATAGACGAGCAAAGCAGTACTGATGGCCGAAAAGGATGCAGAAACGCGCGCTTCACGATGCGAACGGGAATCGCCTGCAAAAGCCAGCGCGATCATGGCGAAGACCACCGGATAGAGCCATTGCGTCAAACGTCGGTGCAATTCCGCCTTGTAACGGAGCGGGCGCGTTTGCAGGATCGGATCGTTTGGATCCGGATTGAGCAGATAAGACAGCGGACGGTCTTTCGCATAGATCACGAAATCGTCGCCAGCGGACGCAAACTGGCTGAGATCGAATGCGTAGGAATCGAATTTGATGATCGAAACCGTGCCATCGGAAACGCTGCGGCGCTGCACTTCACCATTCTGCATCAGAAGCATATTGGCGCCGGTATCCGTCGTGGCGATGCCGCCATCGGCTGCGTAGTAGATGAGATCGAGCGACGGATCGCGGGAATCGGCGATGAAAAGACCGCCGATGCTGCCATCGGCACGGCGCTCAGCCACCTGAATATAGAGATTATCGGCAAGCTTGCGGAAGCTGCCTTCCTGCACGATCAGATTGACGAGGTCTGCGCTGGCATTGGCGATCATGGCGCGCATGTTCATGCGCGCATAGGGATCGACATAATTGGCGACCAGAAACGAAACGATGGAAATCACGGCGGCCAGCATCAGGATCGGGCGCATCACCGCACTACGGGGCGCACCGGATGCATTGATGACGACAAGCTCGGAATCCTGGTTCATCGTCGAAAGTGTCTGCGTGATGGCGATGATCAGCGCAAAGGGCATCACCAGCGGAATGGCAGACGGGATCAAAAGCGAACTGAACTGAATGATCGTCTGAAAAGTCTGGCCGCTGGTTGTCAGAAAGTCGATGCGCTGAAGCACCTGCACCGTCCACGTAATGCCCACCGCTGCGCCCAGCACAGCGAGGAACATGATCGCCACGCGGCGCAGGATGTACAACTCTATCAATCGCATAGGTGGAGTCTACATCCCGGTTCCGTTGAAGGAGCCCATTCACAATTATGGAACGGCACTCCCAATAATGAACTTAATCTAATGCCGCTTGGCTAAGATTGCCCGAATAAACGCAGTTAACAGATTACTAAAAGCGAAGCGCTGGCGCTAGCTCCCGTCTGTTAAAAGGATTGAACTGCCTGAGGCAACATGTTTCTGCGCAACTGCTGAATGAAAAGACCGAGGTGTGACTAGGATATCGATTGCATTTGATGACGGTTCGCCCAAGTTAACGCAAAACTGATAAGGAAGGGCTTGCACCCTTGCTGTTTCGCCATATTCGTCTCACATGAGTGGGAAAAAGTCGCGACACAATCGTGTCATTTATCAATGGGCCATCGGTTTGGAGTTATCATGTCTAAACGTCCTTCGATTTCTTTCGGCGAGTTTGAAGCACCGGAAAAAGGCGTAGCCATCGTTCTGGTTGCCAAAGGCGGAGGCTTCGCTGAAGAAGCGGCAAAGGCCGTCGGCGGGGCGGAAAAGATTGCGCGCATCCTCGAAATCTCCGATTTCACCGGCGCATTGGGCAAAACCGCTGAAGCAATCGAAACGACGGCTGGCGGTATCGACAAGATCGTTCTGGTCGGCGTCGGCGAGCCGGGCAAGCTTGGGAATGACGACTGGCTGAAGATCGGCGGCGCGGCATTTTCGCGAATCGGCAAATCGGAACGCGCGACGGTCACGCTGGCCCTGCCGGAAACGACGATTGCCGGTGATGAAGCGGCTGACGTCGCGCTGGGCATGATCCTGCGCTCCTACAAGTTCGACCGTTACAAGACGCGCAAGAACGAGGAAAATGCAGAACCGAAGCACGCTGCGAAGATCACCATCAATGTTGCTGACACGCACAGCGCGAAGAAGGCCTTCGAAGTAGCCGAAGCCATCTCGGACGGCGTCATTCAGGCTCGCAATCTCGTCAATGAACCGGCCAATGTGCTGGGCCCGGTGGAATTTGCCGAAGAAGCGGAAAAGCTTGAGAAGCTCGGCGTTAAAATCGAGATCCTCGGCGAAAAAGAAATGAAGAAGCTCGGCATGGGCGCGCTTCTCGGTGTTGCGCAGGGTTCGGTGCGTCCGCCACGTCTCGTCATCATGGAATGGCAGGGCGCGAAGGGCAAAGAAAAGCCGGTTGCCTTTGTCGGCAAGGGCGTCGTGTTCGACACGGGCGGCATTTCCATCAAGCCGGCTGGCGGCATGGAAGACATGAAGGGCGACATGGGCGGCGCTGCTGCCGTGACGGGCCTGATGCGTGCGCTCGCTGGACGCAAGGCCAAGGTCAACGCGATTGGCGTGATCGGCCTTGTGGAAAACATGCCCGATGGCAATGCACAGCGCCCGGGAGACATCGTCACGACCATGTCTGGCCAGACCATCGAGGTTATCAACACTGATGCCGAGGGCCGTCTGGTTCTGGCCGATGCGCTACATTACACCAATGATCGCTTCAAGCCGCGTTTCATTATCAATCTGGCTACGCTGACCGGCGCGGTCATGGTGGCGCTTGGCCAGTATCATGCAGGCCTGTTCTCGAACGATGATGAGCTTGCAGACCAGCTTTACGATGCCGGTCAGGCAACGGGCGAGAAGCTGTGGCGTCTGCCGCTTGGCGCCGAATACGACAAGATGATCGATTCGAAATTCGCCGATATGAAGAACAGCGCCGGTCGTTACGGCGGCTCGATCACTGCTGCGCAGTTTCTGAAGCGCTTCGTGGGCGAAACGCCTTGGGCGCATCTCGACGTGGCAGGCACGGCAATGGGATCACCCGCAAACGAATATAGCCAGACCTGGGCGTCCGGCTATGGTGTGCGTTTGCTCGACCGCCTTGTCCGCGATCATTTCGAGAGCTAAACTCTTTTGGAAACAAGAAGATGGGGCGGAAATGTGAATCATTTTCTCCGCCCCGCTTCGAAAACGTTCTGGAACATGCATGGCGGAAATCCTGTTCTACCATCTGACGGAATCGACACTCGACGAAGCCCTGCCGGGTCTCGTCGAGCGGTCGCTTGGGCGCGGCTGGCGCGTGACGGTGCAGACCGTCAGCGAAGAGAGACGCGATGCGCTCGATAATCTGTTGTGGACTTTTTCCGACACGTCCTTTGTTGCCCACGGCACTGATGCGGAACCGCACCCGGACCAGCAGCCTGTCCTGCTGACGACGACCGAAAACAATGCCAATGGCGCGACCGTCCGCTTTCTGGTGGAAGGCGCAGGGCTCGAACAGGTCGGCAATTATGAACGGCTTGTGGTTATGTTCGACGGCCACGATCAGGACCAGCTCGATATTGCACGCGGACAATGGAAAGCCTTCAAGGCGGAGAATCATGATTTGACTTACTGGCAGCAGACGCCTGATCGCCGCTGGGAGCGGAAAGCCTGATGCGTCCAGTTTTTGTTGCGATGATCGTGGCGGGCGTCGGGCTCGGTCTGGGCTATCCCTGGTATATGCGCCATTTCACTGGCAGCGAGATCGGCCGCTGGACGATGCTGGAAAATCGCCAGAGCGGCTTCAAGGTGCAGCAAGTGCGACTTGAGGCTGGCGATGCGCCGGTGCGCGTTTTCATTGATGCCACGCCTTTGCCCGGCTATGTCCCGGCGGAACGTCGGTCCGCGCTGACGCTTGCCGTCAGCCGCGATGGTCAGCCGGTTCTGTCGCAGGGGCTCGATTTCGTGTCCAACAGCAGCTCGATCAATACGGACCGCCCGCAGGATGGAACGCCGCTGCGCCAGAGTGCAGGCGATTTCGATCCGGTCATTCCGGGCCAATATGCGTTTCGTCTCGTTCAGGGCAATACGGACGGCCTGCAGATATCGAAGGCCGATCTGGTTCTGCGCCGTGGGGCGGAAACGCCGGACGAAACCTTTACGACCATCGGTCTGGTTCTGGGGGTGCTGGGCGTATACGGCCTGATGCGCACCCGACTGCGCCGACAGAGCTGAGCCATGCAGTTCGTTCGCACCGTTACAGATCGTTTGCTTCTGCTTCTTCTGTCGGCTGTGCTGGCATTTATCGCCTTGTTTCCGCTTGAGAAGCTGGGCGTTTTCGGTTCGTCTTTTGAAGGATCGAGCGGTTACGCCGCAATCTATTTCGGGTTCCCGATCCTGACTATTATTTTCGCGGTTCTGGCGGTTCGGTTCGCGCCAAGGCCGTTGCCGGTCTGGGCACGCATCGTCGGATGGGTGCTGCTGGCGCTTGTTTTCGCTCTTGGGTTTCTCGGCTGAGTGATGGCGGGTTTAGGGCGCGTTTCGNAGATCGAAACGCGCCCTAATTCTCTGTTTGAGGCGCATCTTTTCCGAAAACCGTTTCACACTTTTCGGGATGCGCTTTAATCCGCCATCGCCTCTTCATATTCCGATGAAAGCTCCAGCCATTTTTCTTCCGCGTTTGCGAGCGCGGATTTCGCATCACTCATATCCTTGTTGATGCGAATGACTTTCTGAGGCTCTTTTTCATAAAGCGCCGGGTCTTCCAGCTGATTGGCGAAAGCTTGAATCTGTTTCTGCAGTTTCTGCATCAAGCTCTCGGTTTCCTTGATCTTTTTCTGCAAGGGCGCCAAGGCTTCGCGCTTCTGCGCGGCAAGCTTGCGCTGCTCCGCTTTATTGACCTTCGGACCTTCATCGCGTTCGGAAGCCGGTTCACCCTTGGCGTCGGCCAGAACGATCTGGCGATATTCATCGAGATCGCCTTCAAACGCCTTCACACTGCCTTCGCGCACCAGCCAAAGCCGCTCCATCGTGGCTTCGATCAGATGGCGGTCGTGCGCGATCAGGATGACAGCGCCGTTGAAGGCGTTGAGCGCGTGGACCAGTTCTTCGCGGCTGTCGATATCGAGATGGTTGGTCGGTTCGTCGAGGATCAGAAGGTTGGGCCCATGGAAGGTCGCAAGCCCCATCAGCAGACGCGCTTTCTCGCCGCCGGAAAGGTCCTTCGCAGGCGTCAGCATCTTTTCGGTCGAAAGCCCCATCCGTGCCACGCGAGAGCGAACTTTGGCCTCCGGCTCGGTCGGCATCAGCTTGCGCACATGCTCGATGGCGTTGTCTTCCGGCACCAGATCATCCATCTGATGCTGTGCGAAGAACGCCACTTTCAGATTGGGCGAGATGGTCAGCGTGCCGTTTTCCGGCTTCAACCGTCCCGCAATCAGCTTGGCCAGTGTGGACTTACCATTGCCGTTTGAACCGAGCAGCGCGATGCGGTCATCATTGTCGATGCGCAGCGTCACGTTACGCAGCACCGGCTTGCCCGGCACATAGCCGACATCGGCGTGGTCCAGCGCGATGATGGGCGAGGCGGCCTTCTTTTCGGCATCCGGAAAACTAAACGGCTGCACATGGCTGTCGACATAAAGCTCGATGGGCTTCAGCTTCTGCAAGGCCTTGAGGCGGGACTGCGCCTGCCGGGCCTTGGTGGCCTTGGCGCGGAACCGCTCAACAAAGGATTCCATGTGCTTGCGGTGCGCTTCCTGCTTGGCATGCGCCTTCTGCTGCAATTCCAGCATTTCGTGCCGCTGACGCTCGAACTGATCATAATTGCCGCGCCAGAAGCTGATTTTCTTCTGGTCGAGATGCATGATCGACGACGTGGCCGAATTCAGCAGTTCGCGATCATGGCTGATGATGATGACGGTGTGCGGATAGCGCTTAACATAGTCGACCAGCCACAGCACGCCTTCAAGATCGAGATAGTTGGTCGGTTCGTCGAGCAGCAGCAGGTCCGGTTCGGAAAACAGAACCGCAGCGAGCGCTACGCGCATGCGCCAGCCGCCGGAGAAGGCCGAGGCAGGACGCCGTTGTGCTTCGGCGTTGAAACCGAGACCGGACAGGATCGCACCTGCGCGCGCTTCCGCCGAATGGGCGTCGATATCGGCAAGCCGCGTGTGGATTTCCGCGATGCGATGCGGGTCGGTCGCCGTTTCGGCTTCGTCAAGAAGCGCCGCGCGCTCCTTGTCCGCCTTCATGACGATTTCGATCAGCGGTTCTTCCGTGCCGGGCGCTTCCTGTGCCACCTGACCGATGCGGGTGTTCTTCGGCACCGACACACTGCCCGTTTCAGGCGCGAGATCACCGGTGATGACCCGGAACAGGGTGGACTTTCCCGTGCCGTTGCGACCGACGAAACCGGTCTTCGATCCGGCAGGCAGCGTCACGCTGGCATGATCGATCAGAAGGCGTCCGGCGATGCGGACGGAAATGTCATCGAGAATAAGCATGGACTGGCTTTTGCACGGCTCTGCGCATTTCCGCAAGTATCAACATCAATCAGGCGAAGCGACGGCCGCCTTCCGTGCGCTGGAATTGCGAAAGGTCGAGCGAAGGGGCGTCTGTGCCGAGCCGCGTCAAGGCTGCGTGGATCTGGCCGCGATGGTGGGTCTGGTGATTAAACAGATGCGCCAGCGACGGTGCAAGCCGTTGGCTCATCGTGCGCATGTCCGAGACGGTTGTGTAGGTAAAACGCCCCGCAAGCTTGTCGGCGTTTAACCCGTCGGTATAGCGACAGATACGTCCATCCTCTGCGTGGCGCAGATCGCGCAGCGTGATGAAATTGTCGGTGATGATAGCGTCGAGCTGCTTTGGATGGTCGCCTTCGCCGGTAAACCGCTTCATCCAGATGCGGTCCGTGACCAGAAGATGGTTGAGCGTGCGATGGATCGAGCCGAAAAACAGGCCGAGATCGAGCCGGTATTCCTCGTCGCTCAGATCGGCGGCGGCGGCATAGAGCAGTTCATTGGCCCAGCGATTATACCACGCAAACATTTGAAAATGCTGTTCCATACAATTCCCCGCTACCCGACAGCCTGAATCAGAATGGCATTATCTATGCCTTCAAATTTCTGCCGTCTCAAGCTGCTAGGCGATACCGGATGTGCTCTAAAGGATAATCCGACTGGAGTGAGACGAGGATCGATAAGATTATGCTCGAAACGGCGCGGCCTCTTGGCAATTAAGCCTATCGACGGTATAGAGCCTCACTTTTCTAAAATTTCCCAGCAAACAAGGTGTCATAATGGCAATCGAACGTACCTTCTCCATGATCAAGCCCGACGCGACCCGCCGCAACCTGACCGGCGCAATCACCGCCAAGCTTGAAGAAGCTGGTCTGCGTGTTGTCGCTTCGAAGCGCGTCTGGATGAGCCTGCGTGAAGCACAGGGCTTCTACGCTGTTCACAAGGACCGTCCTTTCTTCGGCGAACTGACCGAATTCATGTCTTCGGGCCCGACGATCGTTCAGGTTCTCGAAGGTGAAAACGCAATCGCCAAGAACCGCGAAGTCATGGGCGCAACCAACCCTGCAAACGCAGACGCTGGTACGATCCGCAAGGAATTCGCTCTGTCGATCGGCGAAAACTCGGTTCACGGTTCGGACGCTCCGGAAACCGCTGCCGAAGAAATCGCTTACTGGTTCTCGGGTACCGAAATCGTCGGCTAATCCGATCCACATGCATGAAAAAAGCCGGGCTCGCGCCCGGCTTTTTTGTATCTTCTCTTAAATTAAATCAGAGATTTTGCGCCAGTGTCGCGATCTCTTTGCCGTCCTGATCAAGAAGGACGAGTTTACCCACGGTATCGATCTTGTAGGACCGCGTTTTCGTCAATGTATCAAGAAATTTACGTTCCTGATTCATGAGCGCTGGCGGGCATTGCATGTAGGTCGAACCGACATCGGCAAAGGAAATCGTTTCGCCTGTCACTGTCGCCTTGCTGAAATAGCGATTGCAGCCGCCGGAACCGCTGACAGAGCCGTCGGGGGTGACTGTCAGTGTGGTCTGGGCATTGTCAATGACGCCGCCGCCCTGAATGTCTTCGGCCAGCCAGTCCTTGCCTTCAATGCCGATGGATACGGTCTCGTCTGCGCTCTTGCGCACCATGACGACGCGCATTTCAATCGGAGTACCGGGATTGGCGGGATCGATGGTGTAATTCTGGTCGTTGACGAACCAGAGTGTATCGCCAGCAGTGATGCGGGCCTGCAGGGCATAGGTATGACCCGGCTGAATCTTGTCTGTGTCGAAATTGATCGCGAAGGGGATCGGCGATCCTTGTGCGGATTCGATGCGGGTTTCGGCAATCGTCTGGGATGGCGCATCGGCAAGCGAGATATCTGCAAGCTGTACCGTCAGCTTGGCTTCCGGCGGCAGAGCGATGCGTTCGCGATACATGACCTTGCCACTCACTGTCTTTTCAGCGGCAATGCTGCTCGTCGGCATGGACGTGGTCAGGAACAAGGCTGCGCCACCAAGCGCGCCAAGGCCGACCACGAGTGCCGTGGCAATTGAAAGAGTGCTCTTCAGTAGTTTTCGCATTCTTAAAGTCCGAAACCTCATTCCTGCACAATCGGGAATATTGCCCTATTGTGGCAGTGTTGCCGTGCCCGTCGCTCCGTCCGCGTTCCGCGTCCGACAGGAGCTTGATTCACTCCGCAGACAATAATGAAATCTTCATGTGAAAATTGTGGCAGCACAAGTAAGCGCCACCCAAATTACACTGTATTTTAGGGGTTTAAATAGTTAATTCGTGCTTAAAGAGAAACAGAGTTTTCTGCAAATAGATCAAAGCGCTGATCGGACGGATCAAGTATTTTGCGATTTGTCCCATCGCTTTCGACTTAAGTCGTCGTCATCCTTGGCCGTGACCCAGCCATCGGCGGTGCCGTCAGCGAGATGTTCGCGCTTCCAGAACGGCGCGCCGGTCTTCATGAAATCCATCAGAAAAGAGGCCGCCTCAAAAGCGGCAAGACGGTGCGCCGATGCGGTCGCAACGAGCACGATATTGTCGCCGGGCTTGATCAGCCCGTAACGGTGGATGATGGATATACCCAGAAGCGGCCAGCGCGCCATCGCCTGCTCGGCAATGCGCCTGATCTCGGCTTCCGCCATTCCGGGATAATGTTCGAGTTCTAGCGCGGAGAGGCGACCATTTTCATCCCGGCAAAGCCCGGAGAAGGTGACTATGGCCCCGATATCCTTGCGTCCAGCGCGAAGTTTTTCCACTTCCGCCGTCGCGTCGAAATCATCTTCGCGAACGCTGACGAACAGCGGGCAAATCGGCTGCCCGCCCATCTCAGCCACCCGTCATGGGCGGGAAAAGAGCGACCTCGTCCCCGTCCTGGATGAATTCATTATGTTCGGCATGTTCCTGATTGATTGCCGCGCGGATAACGTCGCCATGCTCGAAAGCGGCTTCATATTCTTCGCCACGGGTTTTCAGCTGGCTAATGAGTTCGCCGACCGTCACTTTCGGGGCAGGGAGAACGATGAGGTCTTCACCCTTGCCGATTTTCTCCCGCACCCAGGCGAAATAGACGACTTTGACGCTCACGAGCTTAATCCATCACGTGCTTGAGGCCTGCCTTGAAGTAATCCCAGCCCGTATAGAGCGTGAGGATTGCCGAGATCCAGAGCAGGACAATGCCCAGTTCCGTTACATAGGGCATGATTTTATCACCGGCAGGGCCGGCCAGCAAAAAGGCAAGCGCTACCATCTGCGCTGTGGTCTTCCACTTCGCAAGACGTGAGACGGGCACGCTGACTTTGAGTTCCGCGAGATATTCACGCAGGCCCGAAACCAGAATTTCGCGGCACAGAATGATGATTGCCGCCCACAGGGTCCAGCCGGCAATGGTGCCATCGGCAGCCAGAAGCAGCAGAATGGCAGATACGAGAAGCTTGTCTGCGATCGGGTCAAGCATGCGCCCGATCGTTGAGGTCTGCTTCCAGATACGCGCAAGATAGCCGTCGAAGAAATCGGTGATGCTGGCCACGATAAACAGGCCAAGAGCGGTCCAACGGGCGAAGTCGCTGGATTCGAGGCGCCCCTCCACAAAGAAGCACAACACCACAAGCGGCACGGCGACAATCCGTCCGTAAGTGAGAATGTTGGGCAAAGAGAGGGTATGTTTGTTCTGCATTGTTCCGCCGTAACCGTTATTTTGTGCACATCAACAGGGATGATCAATAAAATCAACACTTGTGCAGGTGTTCTGCTCGGACCTTATGACGCTGGTGCGCAAAAGCGCATCAAAATTGCGTCACCGGTCACGAAAATGATCGTGAATGGTACGTGCCATTGCCTCCGATATGCCGTCGATCTGCATCAGGTCCTCCATAGCTGCACGCGAAACCGCTTTTGCCGTGCCGAAATGATGGAGCAAAGCGCGTTTGCGCGACGGACCGATTCCCGCAATTTCATCGAGTGGGTTCTTGACCATCTCCCTCTTGCGCCGCGCGCGGTGCGTGCCGATGGCAAAGCGGTGCGCTTCATCGCGCATCCGCTGGATGAAATAAAGAACAGGATCGCGCGGGGGCAGGGTGAAAGGCTGCTTGCCATCCACGAAAAACCGCTCGCGTCCCGCTTCACGGTCCACGCCCTTAGCGATGCCGATTGCATTGACGAGATTGGCGATACCCATTTCATTGAGAATCTGACGCACAGCCCCCACTTGCCCCTGTCCACCATCAATGAGAATCACATCGGGCCAGGCCGGGAAACTGTCATTCACTTCAGGCGCTTCAGAGGTTTCAAGGTTTTCCGGATCGGACGCTTCATCCGGTGCGCCGTGCTCCTTCACCAGTCTTGAGAAGCGACGCTCGATCACTTCGCGCATCATGCCAAAATCGTCGCCCGGCGTGATATCGGTCGAGCGGATATTGAACTTGCGATACTGGTTTTTGACGAAGCCTTCCGGTCCGGCGACGATCATGCCGCCGACAGCGTTCGTGCCCATAATATGCGAGTTATCGTAGACCTCGATGCGGCGCGGCGTGCGTGCAAGACCGAATGTTTCCGCCATGCCTTGCAACAGACGCGCCTGCGATGAGGTTTCGGCAAGCCTGCGGCCCAGTGCTTCACGCGCATTGGTCAATGCGTGATCGACGAGATCCTTTTTCTCGCCACGCTGGGGCACATTGACCTGCACCTTATGACCGGCGCGGGTGGAAAGCGCCTCGGCGATGAGCGTCTGCTCTTCCACGGCCTCGGACAAAAGCACAAGGCGCGGGCAGGGCTTGTCGTCGTAGAACTGCGACAGGAAGGCGCCCAAAACTTCCGCCGGTCCAAGCGAGCTGTCGGCCTTCGGATAATAAGCGCGGTTGCCCCAGTTCTGGCCGGTGCGGAAGAAGAAGACCTGAATACAGGTCATGCCGCCTTCCTGATGGATGGCGAAAACATCGGCTTCTTCGACTGTCTGCGGATTGATGCCTTGATGCGACTGGACATGCGAAAGTGCTGCCAGACGGTCGCGATAAACTGCGGCATGTTCGAAATCGAGATCGGCAGACGCCGCCTGCATGGCGGTGGCCAGATGGTCTTTCACCGATTGGCTCTTGCCGGATAGGAATGCCTTGGCCTCGGAGACCAGCTCTCCATAATCCGCATCGCTGATTTCGTGCGTGCAGGGACCGGAGCAGCGCTTGATCTGAAACAGCAGACAGGGGCGGGTGCGGCTTTCGAACACCGAATCCGTACAGGTGCGCAGCAGGAAGGCGCGTTGCAGCGCGTTGATCGTGCGCCCCACAGCGCCCGCCGAGGCGAAGGGGCCGAAATAATCGCCCTTGCGCGAGCGTGCACCGCGATGCTTGAAAATGCCGGGCGCGCGGTGGTCGCCGGTCAAAAGAATATAGGGAAACGACTTGTCGTCGCGCATCAGCACGTTGAAGCGCGGGCGCAATCTTTTGATCAGATTCGCTTCGAGCAGCAGCGCTTCGGTTTCCGTTCGCGTCACGACGAATTCCATCATCGCCGTCTCGCGGATCATCCGCACGATGCGATTCGAATGGGCTATGCCGCGTGCATAATTGGAAACGCGCTTTTTGAGGTTCCGCGCCTTGCCGACATAAAGAACGTCGCCATCGCTGTTGAACATGCGATAGACGCCGGGATTGTTCGGCAAGCGTTTGACGAAGGCGTTGATGATATCCTGACCGCTAAGACCTGCCGTATCCGGCAGCCCGTCCGACGAATCCCACTGGATCTGGTCGGCCATGGAAGGCGCAGCAACAATTTCGGAACCCGTGTCGTCGCTGTCTTCATCATCATCGGCTTCCGCATCGCCAATGATAATACCGGCCACGTCCTGCTCGTCGTCGGACGGCAAGTTCGCACTGGTATCGTCATGGTTTTTGCGATTACCGCTCATTCCGTGATTCCTGCGATGTCGGGGGTTTCCCATGCCAGATGCTGCCCGCCATCGAGCGCAATCATCTGGCCGGTAATGGAACGATTCTCCCAGAAGTAACGCACTGTACGACCAAATTCCGGCAATTCTGGTGCACGCTGCAAGGCCACCTTGCTGACTTGCCGTTCAAAATCACCCGGACGCTGCCGTTCGCTTGGCAAGGTCGGCCCCGGTGCAATCGCATTCACACGAATGCGCGGCGCCAGTGCCTGCGCAAGCGTGCGGGTCGCATTCCAGAGCGCTGTCTTGGACAGCGTATAAGAGAAGAAGTTCGGATTGAGCTTCCAGACGCGCTGGTCGATTACATTGACGATCAACCCATCGGTTGTTTCCGGTAAGGCCTTGGCCATCGCTTCCGAAAGAATGACCGGCGCTTTGAGATGAATCGCGAAATGCCTGTCCCACAACCCCATGTCGAGATCACCAACCCGGTCATCCTCAAACAAGGACGCATTGTTGACGAGCAGGCGGATCGGCCCAAGCTGGCGCGCGGCTTTCGCAATAAGACCTCGCACATCCTGTTCGGATGCCAGATCAGCCTGAACGACACAGGCGTTGCCGCCGCGCGCAAGAATGGCGTCGGCCAAAGCCTGTCCTTCGTCAACCGACCGATTGCAGTGGATCGCAACAGGAAAGCCATGGGCAGCGAGGTCTTCGACAATCGCCTTTCCGATGCGCCGCGCGCCGCCCGTCACAAGAACCGGACATTTTGCAAGCTGGCTGACTTCCTGATCGTTCAACACGGTAAACACTTTCTTATCGAGATTCTCTCGTGATTTTCATGCCATTTTGCTCATGAAATTGCATCCATTAATAGCGCCAAGCGGGTCGGCTGCTGACAAAATAGTAGCAATTTCAGGTGCTTCTCGTGGCGAGGAGGTGAGTTGATTGCCCCGCAACAATCCGCACCTGCTCATATAGTCACAAAAGGTTGGCGTTGCGAGAATGCAACATCGCATTTTTGCCATTTTCTCGTCGGGTTTTCTTCACAGAAGCGGGCATTTCGTGCCGCAATTACCGACGATACCTCCTCCCATCAGCACGGCATGGGCAGTTCACTCCCAAAACGCTGCCCGCCCGATAAGGGACCGTGTCAAACGTAATTTGTGTAAGGAGAATGCTATGCGCACTCTTAAGTCTCTCGTAATCGCCTCGGCTGCGCTGCTGCCGTTCTCTGCGACTGCCTTTGCTGCTGACGCCATTCAGGAACAGCCTCCTGTTCCGGCTCCGGTCGAAATGGCTCCTCAGAACACCTGGGCTGGCGGCTACACCGGTCTGTACCTCGGCTACGGCTGGAACAAGGCCAAGACCGACGCTGTTGGCACCGTAAAGCCTGACGACTGGAAGGCTGGCGCATACGCTGGCTGGAACTTCCAGCAGGACCAGTTCGTGTACGGTGTTGAAGGTGACGCCGGTTACTCTTGGGCCAAGAAGTCCAAGGACGGTCTGGAAGTCAAGCAGGGCTTCGAAGGCTCGCTGCGTGCACGTCTCGGCTACGACCTGAACCCGATCATGCCATACATCACCGGTGGTGTTGCTGGTTCGCAGGTTAAGCTCAGCGGCAATGGCGACGACGAAAGCAAGTTCCGCGTTGGTTGGACTGCTGGTGCCGGTATGGAAGCCAAGCTGACCGAAAACATCCTGGGCCGCGTCGAATACCGCTACACCCAGTTCGGTAACAAGGACTACGACCTTGGCGGCGCTTCCGTCAGCAACAAGCTCGACACCCACGACATCCGCGTCGGCGTTGGCTACAAGTTCTAATTATCTGATAATTGAACACGGAAAACCGGGCAGGCAACTGCCCGGTTTTTTGTTGTCTAAAGTGCTCTTTGCCGAAAACTCGTCCGGTCAATAACCTTCCTGCTGTGCTGTATCGACCAGCCATTTGCGGAAGGAGGCCATGGCGTTTGTTTCCGGGCGAGATTGAAGCCTCGCCAGCCAATAGCTGCCCATCGTCACTGTCTGCTGGAAGGGCTGAACGATTGTTTCAGCATGAAGCTGCCGGGTAAACATTGACGGCGGTGCAAGTGCTACGCCCGCGCCCTGTATCGCGGCTTCCATCATAGCCAGCGATGAATCGAACATGATGCTTTTCGGCAGCGGCATGTCTCCAGTGACGCCGGCAGCAGCAAACCATTGCGACCATTCATCAGTCCGGTAAGATCTGAGCAGCGTTTGTCGTGTCAGATCCGACGGTGTTTTCAGCTGGTTTGCTATGTCTGAAATGCACAAGGGCGAAAGCGGCGCTTCCAGCAGCCGGGTTGCATCAACGCCATGCCAGGCGCCAGACCCAAAGCGAATCGCAAAATCCAGTCCTTCAGCCGCGATGTCGACGCGATTATTGTTGGTTGAAAGCCGCAAGTCGATGAATGGATGCGTGGTCTGAAAATCGCGCAGGCGAGGGATGAGCCAGCCGACTGCAAGCGTTCCGACGACGCCGACGCGCAGAACCTCGCGGTAATGTCCGCCCTCGAAACGTTCCAGTGTCCCGGCGATATTGTCAAAGGCCTCGCGCAAAGTGGGCAGCAGCGTTTCCCCTTCATGGGTCAGCAACAATCCACGCGGCAGGCGCTCGAACAGGGTGACATTGAGGCGGTGCTCGAGGCTTTTCACCTGATGGCTGACGGCGGCCTGTGTCACACACAATTCGATTGCCGCCTTGGTGAAACTCAGATGGCGAGCGGAAGCTTCGAAGGCGCGCAGTGCATTGAGCGGGAGATGAGGCCGTACCATCGCTATACCCAAATTTTCCTAATGCCAGAGCCAAGATAACGTCGTTTGTTTCGGACGTATAGCTCGCTTATATCGAGAGTGCCGGATAGACGGGTTTTGATTTCAGTTCACCCGCATCAGGGCTAACGCGCGTTATTTCACATGAGAAAACAATGATTTCCACCGCATGCCCCCAGAGCAGTGGAAAAATCGATTCACGATGAGGATTGCGTATAAGTCATGAGAAAAATTACCGTTCCTGCTTTGAGTATGGTCACTATCGCCAGCCTGTTGTCCAGTGTATCTGCCCAGGCTGCAGGCGCATTGAGCGAGAAAGAAATCAGGCATCTGGTCGATGAAACGATCAAGCCTGTCATGGCTGAGCACAAGATCCCCGGCATGGCCGTAGCGGTTACCGCTGGCGGCGAGACCCACTTTTTCAGCTATGGCGTCGCCTCTAAAGAACGTGGACAGAAGGTGACCGAAGACACGATCTTCGAGATCGGTTCCGTCTCCAAGACCTTTACCGCCACGCTTGGCGGATTGGGGCTTGCGGAAGGCGCGTTCAAACTGGGCGACGTGGCGACGAAATACGCTCCTGAACTGGCAAGCAGCAGCTTCGACAAGGTCTCGATGCTCGATCTTGGTACTTATACGGCGGGCGGTTTGCCCTTGCAGTTTCCAGATAGCGTCACCGATCACCAGACGATGATCGACTATTTCAAGAACTGGAAGCCGGATTATCCGGCGGGAACACAACGGCGTTATTCGAATCCGAGTATCGGTCTGTTTGGTTACCTTGCCGCCCAAAGCATGGGTGAGACCTTCGACAAGGTGATGGAAAACAAGCTTATTCCGGCATTTGGCCTGAAGCATACATTTATCCATGTGCCTGAAAGCCAGATGAAGAGTTACGCTTATGGCTATTCGAAAGCCAACAAGCCGATCCGCGTGTCTCCCGGCGCCTTCGACGCGCAGGCCTATGGAATCAAAACCACCGCACCGGATTTGATTCGTTTTGTGCAGTTGAATATGGACAGCGCATCGCTCGATCAGCCGATGCAAAAGGCCGTAGCGGCCACGCATACCGGCTATTACAAGGTCGGTGACATGACGCAGAGCCTCGGCTGGGAGCGTTACACCTATCCGCTGAACCTGAAAACGCTGCTTGGCGGCAACACATCCGACATGGCGATGAAATCGCACAAAATCGAAAAGCTCGATCCGCCAATGCAGCCGTCAGACGACATGCTGCTCAATAAGACCGGTTCGACTGGCGGCTTTGGTGCCTATGTGGCCTTTGTGCCGGCTAAGAAGATCGGCATTGTGATGCTTGCGAACCGCAACTATCCGAATGAAGAACGGATCAAGGCCGGTTACCGCATCCTGAAGGCCCTGGACGGCAACCACTAATCGCCAAAAACGCAAGCGCCCCGGATAGCGGCTGCCATCCGGGGCGTTTTTGTTTTCGTCAAGAAAGCTTAGCCGTGAACTCAGCCTTGCGGCAGCAGGGCCGTGAGTTCCGGATGCAGTTCCTGAAAACGCTTGACCCAGCGCTTGAGCTTCGGACGTCCGCGCTCCCATTTGCCGTCAAAGCGCAGCGCAAGATAGCCAAGCGTTGCAGCGACGGCGATATGGCCCGCATGGAGCTTGCCCGCCAGACGCGGCGGAGCTTCATTGAGCAGGTCGAGCGCGCGCTCTGCCTTGCGCCATTGCAGATCCAGCCAAGGCTGGTGGATTTTCTCTTCCGGGCGCATGCGGCGTTCGTAGACATGCGCGAGGAGAACGTCAGCCAGACCATCAGCAATGGCTTCATAACGCTCGGCATCGGTGCGCTTTTCCGCATTGCGTGGGAAGAGCTTGTTGCCGGAAACGCGGTTCAGATATTGCGTGATGGCGCGGCTGTCGAAAACCGCCTTGCCGTCATCCGTGACGAGGGTTGGAATCTTGCCGAGCGGATTGGCGGTGATGAGGTTCTCCGGCTCTGCCGACGTGTTCACGACCACGCTTTCAAAAGGGACGCCTGCATAATGCGCGGCCATACGCACCTTCGCGCTGTAAGGCGAAGCGGGTGAATAGAGAATCTGCGTCATGTTTGATTCCTGAGAATGAAGATTATTGGGTTGCCGGCATCATGACCGAACGGCTGCGGCAGGAGTTGTTGTTGACCTCCTGGCAGGCGCGAAACTGGAGATCCTTCGTCATGCAGATGCGCACTTCCTGAAGATAGTTGCGCTGGCACGTGACGGAAATGCCGTTGGCCTTCATGCCCGGATTGGCAGTGATGAAGGCGTTTTCGACGAGCATCGGGTCAACCCGGCGATTGCCGCTCACGCTACGCAGGCTCGGTGGGATATTGACTTGATCATAGGCTTTGCGAAGCGTGCCGAAATAGTCGGTCTGCGACAGGCCGGAACAGCTTCCGTGCTTGCGCCATTCATGCCCGATCAATCCGGCAGCAGGCATGATGTCTGAAAGGCTGGAAATGATCTGGCGCGGGACATAGCCGCCGCGGCTGCGATCATTGTCGAGCTGGCAATTGGCCGGATAGCCCCATTCATTCTGCGGCCACAGACCGTGCGCCACAAAGCCAAAAGGCCGCTGCGTGTTGCACTGCTGCTTGTTGGCGCGGCGGCCCTCCGACGCGCAATAGCTCGGCGACCACGAAAGCGACAGCACATAGAAGTCGAAATCGCCGGGCACATCGCCGCTGTCGCGGTCGTCAGCGAAGGCTGCACCCGACAATATTGTCGTTGCCATCAGGGCAACCGAAAGCAAAGCGCTCAGGACAGCCGCCAGTCTTCGCAGCATGGGACCTCCGGTCAGGTCAGCGGAGGACGCGGCAGCTTGGTGCGTCGTAGACATACCAGCGGTCGAAACCTTCAACGCAGAATTCCACGTTGCGGCCGACAGAGGCAAAACCCTGACCTTCTTCAATCAGATACCAGACCGAACGATACTGGCCGTCGCTCAATACGGCGGTGGCCTTGCAATAGGTGCGTTCGATCTCTGCCGGGTTTGTCTTCGGCTCAAAGCGGGTCAGGCGCACATCGCTCATTGCGGAAATGCCGACCTGCGGCAGTTCGGGCACATGGCGCACCTGATAGCCGAAACGCGAGACCACCGAGCGCAGCACGCTCTGCTGGTTGCAGACGGTGTTGTCGACCACGGCTGGGGGGGACTGAAGGTAATCGGCAGCGCTGGCGGGCAGGGCTGCAAAGGTTAGCGGCAGGACGGAGGCGGCGAAGAGGGCGGCTCGCGAAAAGCGTCCGAAGCGATCCAGTTTGCCCGAGGTAAGTTGCATGTCTCTATCCTGTCCCAAAATGCGAACGCGAAGCGCGCGCTTATGTCTGTGATAGCCGAAGCTTTGCTTCGCGCAGTTTCTTTCAGCAGGCCGCAGCGGTCAAGTGCGATCCGTCTCGCCGCGTATCCACCGAACACTGAAATTGCTTCCCTTTTCTTCGGCCAGCAGTTTCGTAAGGGTGGGAAGCAGCGTTTGCATCTCACTTTCGAGTGTATAGGGCGGATTCACGACGATCATGCCGGTGCCATCGAGGCGCGGTTCGGATGATGGCGCGCGAATCGCCAGCTCGATCTGCATGATTTTCGGGATGCCGGTTTCATAAAGCCGTTTGGCGAAACGCTCGGTTTCCTTGCGATCCTTTACGGGATACCAGAGTGCATAAGTGCCGCCGCCGAAGCGCTTGTGCGCTTTCGCGAGACCATCCACCATACGGTCGAACTCGCCTTCTAACTCGAAAGGCGGATCGACCAGCACGAGGCCACGCTTTTCCTTGGGCGGCAGATGTGCACCCATTGCCAGCCAGCCGTCGAGTTCAATGACGCGCACCTGATAATCGCCGTCGAAACGCTTGGCCAGTTTGGCCGCATCCTGCGGATGCAGTTCCAGCGCCGACAGACGGTCCTGCTTGCGCAACAGATGTCGTGTCACATAGGGCGAGCCGGGATAATGGCGGAGCTTGCCGTCCGCGTTTACCGCGCGCACTGCATCGAGATAAGGCGCGAGCAGTTCCAGCGCTGCCGGTTCGATCTGGCCCTTATCGACCGCATCGACAAGGCGGTGAATGCCGCCCGTCCACTCACCCGTCTTGCCGGCTTCGACACCTTTCAGGTCGTAAAGCCCGATGCCTGCATGGGTATCGATGACGCGAAAGGCCTGATCCTTGCGCTTCAGATAATCGATGATACGGGCGAGGATGACGTGCTTGACGACATCCGCAAAATTTCCGGCGTGATAGGCGTGACGATAGTTCATGATCGCGCTTGTTTCACGGCTTGTGGTTTTCGGCAAGAGCGATGCGAATTTCCGATTCGCCTTGGCTGTCATAAATGTGACATACAGCGGTCACCAACCGCATCTTCACCTGAGTCGAGCTTGCAATGTCCGGTGGCGTCCTTCTGATCGTCCTCTTTGGCGCGTTTCTTCACGCGAGTTGGAATGCTATCGTCAAAAGCAGCGGCGACAAGTTTTTCGCAGCCGCCAGCGTAACCGGCGCTGCCGGTTTCATCGCTCTGTTCATCGTGCCATTTCTGCCGATGCCGAACTCGGTGAGTTGGGTCTATATCCTGATGTCCACCGTCACCCAGACTTTCTATATGTCACTGGTGGCGGCGGCTTACAAATCCGGCGATATGAGCGAGGCCTACCCGATCATGCGCGGCACGCCGCCCTTGCTCGTCGCGCTGGTCAGTGCGCCGCTGGTGGGCGAAGTTATGGGCTGGAAGAGCTGGCTCGGCATTGTGTTCATTTGCTCGGGCGTGCTGGCCATGGCGCTGGAAGCAAGGCGGCGCAATCGCGGCACCTCCAGCCGCACGGCCATTCTGGCGTTGACCAATGCCGGTTTTATTGCCGGTTACACCATCATCGATGGTCTTGGCGTTCGGGCGTCCGGTGCACCGCTTTCCTATACATTGTGGTTGTTTGTCATCAATGCTGTGCCGCTTGCCGGTTGGGCGCTCTATCGCGAACCGGACCGGTTCATCAGCTATATGCGCAATCGCTGGCGTCCGGCGTTGATCGGCGGTGTCGGGACACTCGGCTCCTACGGGCTGGCGCTCTGGGCGATGACCATGGCGCCGATTGCCGTGGTGGCCGCCTTGCGCGAAACTGCCATTCTTTTCGGCATGATCATTTCTGCGGTCGTGCTGAAGGAAAAAGTGGGGCTACCGCGTTTTGCCGCAGCGGCGCTCATCGTTCTGGGTGCCATCACGCTTCGCCTGTCTTAACGATTCTGCGTCGAAAACATATTTCGCCGTGTGAGCGCTTGCGGTAATAAAGAAATATGAACGAGCAAGTTTCCAAATCCAATATCAAGATCGGCCATTCGGCTTGCCCGCATGACTGCCCGTCCACCTGTGCGCTCGATATCGAGCTTCTGGACGAGCGTACCATCGGTCGTGTGCGCGGCGCCAAGGACAATAGCTATACGGCTGGCGTGATCTGCGCCAAGGTCGCGCGCTATGCCGAGCGCGTTCATCACCCAGACCGTCTGAAGCACCCGCTGGTGCGCTCTGGCGCTAAGGGCGCTGGCGAATGGAAACAGGCTTCCTGGGAAGCCGCACTGGATCTGATAGCCGAACGGTTTTTGAAAGCCGAAGCCGAATATGGCAGTGAAAGCGTCTGGCCTTATTATTATGCGGGCACGATGGGGCTTGTTCAGCGCGATTCCATCAATCGTCTTCGCTTTGCCAAGCGCTACTCCAATCAGTTCGACAGTTTCTGCACCAATATGGCCTGGACGGGCTATTTCGCCGGAACAGGAAGCCTGATCGGCCCCGACCCGCGTGAGATGAGCAAGGCCGATGTGGTGGTGATCTGGGGCACCAATGCCGCCGCTACGCAGGTCAATGTCATGACCCACGCCGTGCGTGCGCGTAAAGAGCGCGGTGCGAAGATCGTCGTCATCGACATCTATGCCAATGCGACCGTGCGGCAGGCCGATATGGGCATCGTGCTCAAGCCCGGCACCGATGGCGCTTTCGCCTGTGCGGTGATGCATGTGCTGTTTCGCGACGGTCTTGCGGACTGGAATTATCTGGAACGCTATACCGACGACCCGAAGGGGTTGGAGGCGCATCTGGGCTCCCGCACGCCGGAATGGGCGTCGGCGATCACAGGGCTGACGGTTGAGGAAATCGAAGCCTTTGCGCATCTGGTCGGCAAGACCAAGCGGACCTATTTCCGCCTCGGCTATGGCTTCACCCGGCAGCGCAATGGCGCAGTGAACATGCATGCCGCGGCGTCGATTGCCTGCGTGACTGGCGCTTTTCTTCATGAAGGCGGCGGCGCGTTTCACTCGAACGCCAACATCTTCAAATTCGACAAGCGCGAGATTGAAGGTCGGGCGATGCAGGACAAGACCATCCGCTTCCTCGACCAGTCGAAGATCGGACGCATCCTCACGGGTGACCGTGAAGCGCTTTATGACGGCCCGCCCGTCATGGCTATGCTGATCCAGAACACCAATCCGATGAATGTGACGCCTGAACAACGTCTCGTCCGCAAAGGTTTTGCGCGCGAGGACCTGTTTGTCACGGTGCACGAGCAGTTCATGACCGACACGGCCAAGATGGCCGATGTCGTGCTGCCTGCCACCACATTCCTCGAACACGACGATATTTATCGCGGCGGCGGCCAGCAGCACGTCGTGCTCGGGCCAAAGCTGATCGAACCTTATGCCGAGGCGCGACCGAATATTTTCGTCATCAACGAACTGGCCAACCGGCTGGGCGTTGGTCATCTTCCGGGCTTTTCTGTCGATGAGCGCACGCTGATCGACAATATGAACGCCAATAGTGATTTGCCGCATTTCGACGAACTGAAAGAGCGACGCTTCATCGACAAGCAGCCGCCTTTTGAGGAAGCGCATTACATCAAGGGCTTCAAATGGCCCGATGGCAAGTTCCGATTCCGCCCCGATTGGACAGGAAGCCCCGCACCGGACCGCCCGCCGGAAGTCATGGGCCTGCAAGGTCCGTTCGAGTCGATCCCGGAATTCCCGGATTACTGGGAAGTGATCGAAATGGCAGATGCCGAGCATCCCTACCGGCTTGCGACATCACCGGCGCATAATTTTCTGAACTCGACCTTTGCTGAAACGCCAACTTCGCTTGCCAAGGAAATCCGGCCTGAACTGCTGATCCATCCGGATGATGCTGCGGAATTGGGCATTGCCGATGGCGAGCGGATCGAGATCGGCAATCATCGCGGCGAAGTGGTGTTACATGCCGTGCTACGCGCTGGTCAAAAACGCGGCGTGGTGGTGTCGGAAGGTATTTTCCCCAATGCGTCGTTCGAGCGCGGTGAGGGGATCAATACGCTGATCGGTGCCGAGCCCGCCGCTCCCTATGGCGGTCTGGCCGTGCATGACACCAAAATCTGGATCAGAAAACTGGGCTGAGGAGCAATGGTCTAAGCTGCTGCTCAATCTTTTCCCTCATCCTGAGGAGCCGTTGAAAACGGCGTCTTGAAGGGCGAGGGAAAACGCACAGCGCTTGTCTTCGTCCTTCGACAAGCTCTGGATGAGGGGGAAGCGTGGTGACCGGATCATGTTAAAGGTCACCAAAGTCCAATTACAAAGCCGCGCCGAATTTCTTCGGCGCGGCTTTTTCATAAAGCAGGCTAACGATTAACCGGCGTAGTTCAGGCGCAGGCGGGAAACGCCGACTGCTGCATTGAGGCCGCGCTGGCCCTGAACCGAAATCGGCTGCAGCGAAATTGTCTTCCACGAACCGCCAGTCAGGATGTTCGTGCCGAAGCCGATACCGATGGCTGCGTTGGCCGAAGCGCCGACATAACGACCCTTGAGCGCGCCTTCCGGACGAACGGTCGGAGCCCAGACGGCCCAAGCAACGGTGCCGCCATTGATGAAGCCGACGTCAACGCCGAGCTTGGTGATGGTGCCGGTGTAGTGTTCCAAAGGACCACGACCGCGCACAGGGCGGAACACACAATCAACATCCTGCTGGCTGCCGATGATCACACCGATGGCCGGGGAAATGTCGCAGGTCAGAGTGCCGACTTCCGAACGCGGCTGCGTGCGACCCGAAGCGGGAGGAGCTACGAAGTCTGCCGCGATGGCGGGAGCGGTGACAGCAATGCCGGAAATGACGGCGATTGCGGACAGGAAGGAAGTCGAAAAACGGAGAGACATGATCTTGTCCTCTTCTTGAACACATATTGAAAGAGACGGGTCTGAATGGGCTCGTCTCAATAACGGGGATTGCCGAAGCAAGTTCCGTTACAATCGAGAATTAGAGCTTTTTGCGGGAAATTAAAGTTTTATTAACAAAAAACTTGGGGTGTGATGAATTTGTCGCGCATAAGCGCCGTCAGGCGCTCACAATCATGGCGTCGGGCCTGGCATCGGGAAGAGACGCATCGACATCCTTCCTGCCGTTTGCAAATTGCCGCAGAACGAGCGGATAGATCCGGTGTTCAGCTTTCAAAACGCGTGCGGCCAGCGTGTCGGCGGTGTCGCCTTCGATGACAGGCACGGCGGCCTGGGCCAGAATGGGGCCTTCATCCATGCCTTCCGTGACAAGATGCACGGTGCAGCCCGCAAGCTTCACACCGGCGTCGATGGCACGCTGATGCGTGTGCAAGCCGGGGAACAGCGGCAACAGGGAAGGATGGATGTTGAGGATACGTCCTTCATAAGGCGCGATAAAACGCCCGGATAGAAGCCGCATATAGCCAGCGAGGCAGAGAAGGTTGGGCTTCAATGCGGCCAATGCGGCGAGGATGGCATCTTCATGCTCGTCCTTCGATGCAAAATCCTTGCGTTTGAAAACCTGGGTGGCAATGCCAGCGGCTTGCGCCTTGGCAAGGCCGCCTGCGTCTGCCTTGTCGGAAAAGACCGCGACGATTTCCGCCGGAAAATCGGGTGTCTGTGCAGCCCGGATCAGCGCCTCCATATTGGAGCCGCTGCCGGAGATGAAGATGACGACCCGTTTACGGCTCATAGCGCCAGCGTGCCCTTGTAGACGACGCCGTCCTTTTCGCGTGCGATCATGCGACCGAGCGTGACGACCTGTTCGCCTTCAGCGACGAGGGCCGCGACCACTTCGTCAACCTTTTCAGGCGTGACGACGGCGATCATGCCGATGCCGCAATTGAAGGTGCGCAGCATTTCGACAGGCTCCACGCCGCCAGTTTTGGCAAGCCAGGAGAAGACCGGCGGTACGGCAATTGCCGTCAGATTGACTTCGGCAGCCAGACCTTCCGGCAGAACGCGCGGAATATTGTCGGGGAAACCGCCGCCGGTGATATGCGCCAGCGCCTTGATGCCATCGGAAGCGCGGATGGCTGCAAGCAGCGGCTTCACATAGATGCGGGTCGGAGTGAGAAGCGCTTCGCCCAGCGTCGAACCCGGCTGGAATGGCGCATCGGACTTCCAGCCAAGGCTGGACAGTTCAACAATGCGGCGCACCAGCGAGAAGCCATTGGAATGAACGCCGGAAGAGGCGAGGCCGAGAATGATATCGCCTTCGGCAATATCGCCGCGCGGCAATAGCCGGTCGCGCTCTGCCGCACCCACGGCGAAACCGGCCAGATCATAATCGCCATCGCGATACATGCCCGGCATTTCAGCGGTTTCGCCGCCGATCAGCGCAGAGCCTGCCTGACGGCAGCCTTCGGCAATGCCTGCAACGATGTCGACGCCCTGATCAGGCGACAGCTTGCCGGTTGCATAATAATCGAGGAAGAAGAGCGGCTCTGCGCCTTGTACGACCAGATCGTTCACGCACATGGCGACGAGGTCGATGCCCACTGTGTCGTGCTTGTCGGCGTCGATGGCGATCTTCAGCTTGGTGCCCACGCCATCATTGGCGGCAACCAGAACCGGATCTTTGAAGCCAGCCGCTTTCAGATCGAAGAGGCCGCCAAAACCGCCGATTTCGCCATCCGCACCGGGACGGCGCGTCGAACGGACGAGCGGCTTGATCTTTTCAACCATCAGGTTTCCGGCATCGATATCGACACCTGCCTGCGCATAGGTCAGGCCATTGTGGCCGGCGAGCTTGTTTTCCGAGGTCATGGCCTGCTCCTGAAACTGGGTGCTATCCACCTGCGCGCAATGACACGAGATGGCTTTGCCCGCAAGGTCAAGAAGCGGGAAAAGCGCAAAACTCCGCTGGAATCTGCCCAGTTTTTCGCAGGACCGGTCATGTCCGTGTCAATATAGACGGCTGTTGCACTGGCTTTGCATTTCGCACAGCCCGGTCTACTCTTATCTAAAGAATGAGCCGTGCATCAGCGATAAGGTGACGGTAATGCAATTCTGATATTGTTTTGCCAGCAGGTCTTTGCAGAGAACGGAACCATATGGTCAAGAAACCGACGCCGACACGCCAGACGAGCACCAAGACAGGTACGAACAGAACTGGCGCCGCTGTTTCGGCTGAGAGCGGCAGCAAAGTCATTCGTCAAAAGGATGCCATCGCCTCAGACGGCAATATCCACGTCAATGTCGAGGTTGGCGGCTTCACGGGCACGACGGTACGGCGTCAGGCGATGTTCTGGGTCGCGACAATGGCCGTGTTCGTGCTGTTTCTGGTGGTTTTTAGTTCGGTCCTGCTGCCCTTCGTGGCGGGCATGGCGCTGGCTTACTTCCTCGACCCGGTGGCTGACCGACTTCAGCGCTTCGGCCTGTCCCGTATGACGGCAACCGTCGTCATCCTGCTGGTTTTCCTGATTGCACTTGTCGTTGGCCTGATGATCATCGTGCCAATTCTGGCTACCCAGCTTGCTGATTTCATTTCCAAGGTGCCGGGCTATATCACCCAGTTGCAGTCGTTGCTCGCCAATGAAAATTCACAATGGCTGAAGAAATATATCGGTATCGACAGTTCGGTCATTCAGCAAAATCTCAGCGCGCTGCTTCAGCAGGGTGCTGGTTTCATGACTACGCTGCTCCAGTCCCTGTGGAATTCGGGGAAATCGTTGATCGATATTGTAGGGCTTTTCGTGGTCACGCCGGTGGTCGCCTTTTACATGCTTCTCGACTGGGACCGCATGGTCAACCGCATCGATTCTTGGGTGCCGCGCGCGCAGCTTCACACGGTGCGCCAGATCGCGCGCGAAATGAATGCAGCGGTTGCAGGCTTCATTCGCGGGCAGGGCACACTCTGCCTCATTCTGGGTACGTATTATGCTCTCGGCCTGACCCTCACAGGGCTCAATTTCGGCCTGTTGATCGGCTTTTTTGCCGGTCTGATCTCCTTCATTCCCTATATCGGTTCATTTGTCGGTCTGGCACTCGCTATTGGTGTGGCGCTGGTGCAGTTCTGGCCTGACTGGATCATGATCTGCGCCGTCGCGGCGGTGTTCTTCATCGGCCAGTTTGTGGAAGGAAACATCCTCCAGCCCAAGCTGGTCGGCTCGTCGGTGGGCCTCCATCCGGTGTGGCTCATGTTCGCTCTGTTCGCGTTCGGTTCACTGTTCGGCTTCACCGGAATGCTGGTCGCGGTACCCGCTGCGGCGGCAGTCGGGGTGCTTGTGCGTTTTGCCTTGAATCGCTATCTCAATTCACCGATGTACGATCCTGCCTTTCGTCGTCGCGACCCGGATGCGGGACCGCTGATCGAGGCAGGCGAGAATGCAGGCCCGAATGCAGGCAAGGACAAATGAGACTGAACCGCAATCTGGACGGGTGTGCGGGAGGCAGCGATGCGTGACGCCCCGCGTCAGATTCCGCTGAATCTCGAACACCAGCCCGGTTATCACCGCGAGGATCTGATCGTCACGGGCTCAAACCGTGCAGCGGTCGATCTTATCGACCGCTGGCCGAACTGGGTGTCGCCGGTGACGATTCTGGCCGGGCCTACCGGCGCGGGCAAAACGCATCTGGCCGAAATCTGGCGTGCGGGCACAGATGCGCTTCTGGTCGATCCAACACGCATTACGGATGAAATTGTTCAGGCTGCGGCAGAGCGTGCGGTGCTGATCGACGATATTGGCGGCGCGCCCTTCGATGAAACGGGGCTGTTTCACCTGATCAACAGCGTTCGCCAACATGCGGCACAGGGCTTCGGGCCGTCACTTTTGATGACGTCGCGCCTGTGGCCCGCAAACTGGAACGTGAAGCTGCCCGACCTCGCATCGCGGCTGAAAGCGGCGACCGTGGTGGAAATCGCCGAGCCGGACGATTTGCTGCTGTCAGGCGTCATTCATAAGCTGTTTGCTGACCGTCAGGTGAGCGTTGAGCCGCATGTCGTGACCTATCTGGTCAGCCGGATTGAACGCTCGCTTCTGTCTGCGATTCAAATTGTCGATAAGCTTGACCGGGCGGCACTGGAACAAAAGACCCGCATCACACGGGCGCTGGCGGCACAGGTGCTGGCCGATACAGATGGCCAGCCGGGCGGCCAAACAGGCGACAAGGCAGGCTGACGGTGAAAATAGTCGTCACGGGGGCAGGCGGGTATATCGGCAGCGCGGTTACGCGGCAACTGCATGACGATGGGCATCAGGTCACGCCCCTCTCTCGCAACGATTTGGCAGATGCGGATTTTTCAAGCATTGAAACGGTTGTGCATTGCGCGGCGCTTGCGCATCGCACGGGCGCGGAACGACCCGATGCCGATGCCTTCGATGCCGTCAATCATCGTCTAACCGTTGAACTCGCCGCAAAGGCAAAGCAGGCGGGCGTAAAGCGCTTCATTTTCGTTTCGACCATCTACACGATTGCCGGAAACCCGTCGCCGCTCACGTCCGACATGCCGCTGTCCTCGAGGGCAGGCGACGACTATGGACGCGCCAAGGCAAAAGCGGAAGCGGCTTTGCTGGCAATGACCGGCATCGAGATTGTGATTGCACGTCCCGTGCTCGTCTACGGTCCCGGCGCGCGCGCCAATCTCAGGGCCTTGATGAAGCTCTGCGATAGTGCATTTCCGCTGCCTTTCGGTATGGCGAACAACCAGCGCAGCTTCGTGTCCTTGCAGAATGCCGCCCGCGCACTTGTATTCCTGTCGGAAGCTCCTGCCGAGACAGTCGCGGGACGGGTGTTCCATCTGGCCGAACCCAAGCCACGTTCAACACGCGAGCTGGTATCCATCGCCCGCCGTGCCATGGGGCGTCCGACGCGGCTTGTCTCTTTCCCGCCAGTGCTGATGCGCTTGCTGCTGACGGGTCTCGGCAAAAAGGGGCTTTATGAGCAGTTGTTCGGCGATCTGACGGCGGATACGTCGTCGCTGATCGCAGCCGGGTTTAAATATCTCCCCGGCGACCCGCAGATTGAAGCCATGGCTTTGGAATCCCGAAAACCCTAGTTCTTGTCCCCAACCGCCTTGGGCGGGACGATGCGGGACTGTGTCTGCACTGGCACGCTTTTCGCTATCTCCGGCTTCTTGGTCACCGAACCGGTAATCAGCGTTGCGCTATCCGGCTTGTTGCGACCACCGACAAGCTGGTCCTCATGCACCCAACCGATCATATTGGTTTTCGGAACGATAATGCGATGCCAGCGACCGGTTTTACCGTAGGAGCGCATCTCGCGCCCTTTTTCCACAGTGCCGATGGCTGCCGATTTATCCCAGGCGTTTTTGTGAATGGTCAGTTGCGTCCGGGCATAGACCACCGAAGGCGAATGCGCGGGTGTGTTGACGCCGCGTGGCGGCATCATATGTGGGCCGGTAGGCGCTGATGCAACGACCTGATTGGTCGGACGTGGAGGCTTTGGCGCCTGAACGGTCACTTGAGTGGGGGCTTGCACTGCTGCCTGCTGAACGGGCTTCTGTACGACAGGCGCAACAGGTGCAGACGGACGCGGCACAGGACCAACTGCAGCGCCATAGTCCTTGTCCTTGGACGGCGCGGTCGGCTCTGGAGCTTTGGCGGTAACGGTCGGCTTGCTCTCTGTGCGGGGCGAGGTCGATGCGAATGGATTGGTCGCGGAACGCTGGAACAGAGCGACCAGCGCGTCCTGTGGGCTCTTGTGCTGCGATGTGGCCCACAGGCTGAAAGCACCGAGACCGAGGATTGCTGCCAGCGCTAGTACAGGCGCAGACGAACCAGATCCGCCCTTGGTGGTGCGGGACCTCTTTTTCGGTGCAGCCTTTCGGGCAGGCTTCCGTGCAGCCATGTGTCTGACCCCTGTTCGAATCGCGATGGCTAGACGCTAACAAGTCTTCCTTCGCATTTCGTTACCTGAGGATGATCGGGCGATGGCTGCCCCACCAAATAGAAAACGCCGCTGGCGCGGCGTCTCTAATTCAATGTGAAGAAGCTAATCAGTGTCCGGACGTCTTGCCGTCACAGGAAGTTTCACCGGAAACCTTATCCTGTTGTTTCTGGTTCGATTCCTGCTCTTCAACTGCGTCGCGCCACTGGGCCCATTCGCGTTCGTGACGACGATAAAGTTCATCGGAAACAGTCTGGATACTCATTTCGATCCTCCGTTCATCTGGCGAAGCAAATAACACGGAGCTGTCCAGAACGTTGCATCACAAAGCGTAAGCGTTTGAAATCTAAATCGGTTTATATGTTTATAACCTTTTCAGACCTCAATTTTCCTGAACGGAAACACCACCTTCTCCGATTTTCAACTCAATCCCGGCGGGTTTTGTTTCTTCGCGATAGACGTAGAAAGCCAGACCAGCCGCAACGACGATCAACGCGCCGATAATCAGATAAAGCCCGTTTCTGTTCACGTGTAACTCCTCATTATGATCGATAAGGTTGGAACGCTTGAGCGCGGCATCGGTTCCGATAAAAAAAACCCACGCAAGCTGATGCTTGCGTGGGCTGTTGTTGGTCTGACCGTATGATCAGTGAGTTACGGCGGGCAGGGTTTCTGCCGGAACCATATGGGTAAATGGCGGCAGATAGGCCTGTGCCATCACGAGAAGGCCGATGAGCGATGCCAGTGCAATCGAGTGGAAAAACACGTAGCGCAGGATTTTCGACTCATGGCCGTACCACTGGGTTGCCGTGGAGGCGACGACGATGGACTGCGCATCGATCATCTTGCCCATGACGCCGCCCGACGAGTTGGACGCAGCCATCAGCACCGGCGACAGCCCAAGTTGCTCGGCGGTAATCTTCTGCAATCCGCCGAAAAGCACGTTGGATGCCGTGTCCGAACCGGTGAGCGCAACACCCAGCCAACCCAGCATTGCGCCGAAGAACGGATAGACCCAGCCGGTCTGCGCGAACGCAAGGCCAAGCGTGGCGTCTGTGCCGGAATAGCGCGTGACATAGCCAAGTGCCAGCATGGCAGCGATGGTGATGAGCGAGAAGCGCACCACATAAGCGGTCTTGCCGTATTCCTTGAGAAGCTTGAACGGATTGAAGCCGAGAACCAGTCCCGCCACGATGGCAGAGAGCAGGATGCCCGATCCGGTGGCCGATAGCAGGTTGAGCGTATAGACCGCCGCCTCTACATGGGCTTCGGCGACGACGGGCGGCACCTTGAACACCAGATTATGCAGATAAGGCACCTGAACCTTCAGCACCCAGAGCGAGTCGAGCCATGTGCGGAACTGCGGCGTTCCCCAGAGAAACACGAAGACCGACAGGATCAGCCAAGGCAGCCATGCGCGGAAAACGGTGCGGCTCGCATGTTGCTGGGGCGGTGTATAGGGCGCGGCGACTTCATCCGCATCGAGACTGGTGGACGTCCAGATGCGTTTCGGCTGCCATATCCGCAGAAATCCGGCGAGCGCTACCATGGAACAGACGGCGGCAATCACATCGACCAGCCACGGACCATGGAAGTTTGAAACCAGATATTGCGGCACCGCAAAGGCGACACCGGCAACCAGCAAGGCAGGCCAGACTTCCAGCATGCCTCTACGCCCGGCAAAGGCCCATATCAGCCAGAAGGGTACGATAACCGAGAAGAATGGCAATTGCCGCCCGATCATGCCGGATAGCTGCAGGAGGTCGATGCCGGTCACGGCGGAAAGCGCGATGACCGGTGTTCCAAGTGCGCCATAGGCGACGGGGGCGGTGTTCGCAATCAGCGACAGGCCTGCCGCCGGGAGAGGGGCAAAGCCCAGCCCCATGAGCATGGCGGCGGTGACAGCCACTGGCGTGCCGAAACCCGCCGCACCTTCAAAAAAGGCGCCGAAGGAAAAGGCGATGAACAGAAGCTGGAGCCGACGATCCGGCGTGATCCCGGCGATTGAATCGCGCAGGATGTTGAATTGCCCTGTCTGTTCGGTGAGGCGATAGAGAAAAATGACGTTCAGAATGATCCAGCCGATGGGCAGCAGGCCGTAGGCTGCGCCGTAGACGGCTGTTGCGCCGGCCTTGTCGGCGGGCATTCCAAATCCAATGACGGCGATGACGAGAGCGGTCAGAAGACCGAGTATTGCTGCAGTATGGGCCTTCATATGGAGAAAGCCGATGCCGCCCAGCAGGACGACAATTGGCAAAGCGGCGAGCAATGTTGACCAAAACATGCTGCCCAAAGGGTCATATACTTGATTCCAGGGCATGGTTCCTCCCTTCCTGGACTGAAAATGTTCCTCTCTTCAATGCAAAATGCTTCATCGGTCTGCGTGCCGATGAATAGGCAATGGACAGCCATCCTCTCCCAGGAGGTGCCTATTGCCGATCGTTGACTTATGTTGACGATTGATTGGTAAACTTACTTTACCAGGGCTGTCAATTCTACGGTGTCTGCTACTTTAGGCATGGAGATGCTATTCAAGCGCGAAACAAGACTGTGTTTCATGTTCTGACGTAACGTCAGAACTGTGTTTTGTCGGGGCGTTACAGGCTGTTGGCAGCCGCTTTTTCGTCGTTATTCCAGCGCACAATAAAAGGCCTCTTTGAGAGGAGGCTGTCATGGTCACGCGCGCATTGCCGCCGAAGGAATTCGAGGCACAGAATGTTCGTCAGGGCAGGCAGGGAACCCAGGTTCTTACCGTTTTGATTGCCAGTCTGATGGCATCCATCGTCGTTTGGATGTTTGTCGGGCTATTTGGATAGAACCGGGCAGATAGAGCGTATAGTCCTTCGCCGCTGGTCACCGATGCAGCGGCGTGACGGGTTTTTTGCTGACGCGAATGGTGCGCGAAGCTTCAGTCTGATCGATACTGAAGCCTTCGCACGAAAAGACATTGTCCAGATTTCAAAGAAACATCTATTGATAGGGCGGGGGAAGGCACTGCGAGTCGTCAATTTGCATTGACTGTTGTGAACACCCTGCCGGCGGCTGGGTCGGCACATCAATAAGGGAACCAGTCAAAGTAAATTGGGAGAACTTTTATGCGTGTCTTGAAGCGTATCGTTTTGGCTGCATCAATTGCGACCATTGCAACTGCGATCGGCGGGATGGCAATGACTGCCGCAAATGCCGAAGCGCCACTGAAACTCATCATCGGCACAGAAGGCGCCTATCCTCCGTTCAATTTCATCAACCCGGATGGCACGCTGTCTGGCTTCGACGTGGACATCGCGAAAGCGCTTTGCGATGAGATGAAGGCTGAATGCACTTTCATCACGCAGGAATGGGACGGGACGATCCCGGCGCTACAGGCTGATAAATTCGATGCCTATGTGTCGTCCATGTCGATCACGGAAGAACGCAAGAAGCAGGTCGACTTCTCCAACAAATATTACAACACGCCTCCAGGCATTGCCGTCCCGAAGGATAGCGATATCAAGGGCGTGACCAAGGCGGACCTCGCAGGCAAGACGGTCGGCGTTCAGGTTTCCACCACGCATGCCAATTATGCCGAGCATGCCTTTACCGACAGCACGATCAAGGCTTATCCGACGGCGGAAGAATATCGCCTCGATCTCGCCAATGGTCGTCTGGATGCCGCCAATGACGACAGCGTCACACTGGCCGAATGGCTGAAGACGCCGGATGGCGCGTGCTGCAAGATGGTGGGCACTTATCCGCCGGACCCGGAAATTCATGGTGTGGGCGTGGGCGTCGCCTTGAAGAAGGGTCGGCCGGAATTGGTTGAAAAGTTCAATGCCGCCATCAAGGCTATCCGTGCGAACGGAAAATACAAGGAAATCAACGACAAATATTTCGACTTCGACGCCTACGGCTCTGAAGACTGATTTTATCCGCGAATCTGCACCGGCCTTGCGAGTCGCAGGCCGGTGCGCTCAACGGGAGGTTTGCACCTGTGAACCTTCCCTTTGCCATTTGTGGTTTTGGACCAGCTGCGGGCACCGGTCGCGGCATTACGGGGACTTTTCGGGGTGTCCGGTCCTGTTATGTGTCAACCCGTCGATTTTTTTATGAAAGTTTGAAAATAGCTCTTGCCTTAGGAAAGCGAATTCTCTAGGGAACTCAACGTCCGAAAGGGCCACGGAGCGTAGCGCAGTCTGGTAGCGCACCTGATTTGGGATCAGGGGGTCGCAGGTTCGAATCCTGCCGCTCCGACCATTTTTCCCCACCATGATTGATCTGAAAAACCGAGCTATCCTGTGCTTGGCTTGAACCGTGCGTCTTTATCGCGTTGACATGGATTGGTGGGTCTACTATTGCCTTGTTGAAATTAAGAGCCCTTACGGGGGCGACAAGAGCATAGTCCAAGGTTCTTCAAATGGTTGCACGCATTTTCCGTCCAGCTAAGACTGCAATGCAGTCCGGTCAGGCCAAGACAGATCAATGGATCCTCGAATACGAGCCGGAAAGCCCGCGCAAGGTCGAGCCATTGATGGGCTACACGTCGTCAGGCGACATGAGAAGCCAGATCCGTCTCGCTTTCGATAGCCAGGAAGACGCTATTGCCTATGCAAAGCGCTACGGCATTGCCTATCGCGTTTCCGAGCCCAATGAACCGAAGCGCCGCAAAGTGTCCTATTCGGACAATTTCCGCTTCGACCGCACGATGCCCTGGACGCATTGACAGCTTTCCCGGCCTTGTGGTTCGCGCTAAGGCCGAGTTACCACCGCTCTGGATTTCACTGAAACCCGGAGCGCTGCACATGTCTTCGACTTTTAAAAGACGAGGTCCCGTAGCTCAGCTGGATAGAGCACCGGCCTTCTAAGCCGTAGGTCGCAGGTTCGAATCCTGCCGGGATCGCCACTTCTTCTCAACTTCCTCTCCGTTCATTTTGGCGTCCGCGATCATTTCGCAGGAATTATGCCTTGCATTTGGCACGCCCGGACCTGCGAGCCAGTCTGTGGCCGTCAGAACTTGGAATACCTCGAAGGTGAGAATCGCGCTTAAAAGCGCCGGTATTCTCATTGGAAAGGGTTGTTATGAGAGTTTTATTTCCAGTTATTTCGTTCGCTATCATTACTTTCACGCCCGCGGCCTATGCAGCGACCGACGCACAAGCCGATGGATGTGTTATCGCTCGTCCGCAGAAATGTTGTCCCAATCCAGAAAAGCCTGACTCGCTTATTTGTTTTCCATACACTGGCAGAACGTAAGCCAGGCTCAATACCGGCGACGACAGTAAATCTGGCGATATTCGGTGGATATAGTCCGATTTTCTTTCTTGTTTGCAGCTTTTGCGCGTATTTCAGCAAAGCTTAAATAAATGAAAGAGGAGAGGGCATGCGTTATATTCCAACGGCGGTGGCCGGGTTTGTCGGTCTGGTCTTGCTTAGCTTTGTTCTGGGTTCGTGGTACACGATCGACGAAGGTGAACGCGGTGTTATTCTGCGCTATGGCGCGGTGGCTGGTGTCGCGCAGCCAGGGCTGGGGTTCAAGATTCCCATGATCGGTTCCATCGTGCGCGTTTCGGTACAGTCGAAAGCTGCGATCTATAATCAGATGGAAGCCTATAGCCGCGACCAACAACCGGCTACCATGAACCTGTCGGTCAATTATCGCATTCCTCCGGATCGCGTGGAGGAAGTCTACGCCAATTACGGCGGTGAGGATGGTCTGCTTTCGCGTCTGGTGGAGCGTCGCGTCTTCGAGGAAAGCAAGACGGTGTTCGGCAAGTTCAATGCCGTGACCGCCATTCAGGAGCGCAGCCGTCTCAATCAGGAGATAGCAGAAGCCATCCAGAACAGCGTGCGCGGACCGGTGGTCGTCGATAGCGTCCAGATCGAGAATATCGATTTCTCGGATGCCTATGAACAGTCCATCGAGCAGCGCATGCTGGCCGAGGTGGAAGTTCAGCGCTTGCGTCAGAACGCCGAGCGCGAAAAGGTGCAGGCGGAAATCACTGTGACGCAGGCCAAGGCGCAAGCCGATGCGCGCCGTGCAGAAGCTGAAGCTCAGGCCGATGCTGTGCGTCTTCAGGCTGAAGCTGAATCCGAAGCCATTCGCCTGCGCGGTGAGGCGGAAGCAACCGCTATCAAGGCACGCGGCGATGCGTTGCGTGACAATCCGGGTCTGGTGTCGCTGACCCAGGCCGAACGGTGGAACGGGCAACTGCCTTCGACCATGTTGCCGAACAGCTCGATCCCGATGCTGAATCTCACGCCGCAGACGGTATCGGAATAAACGAAGAATGGCGGGGTTTTGCCCCGCCATTTTCTTGACCTGTTCGTCACATTATCGCGGTTCGTTACCGCGCGGACGTATATAGGCACGTGGGCCGCCATAGCCGCCGGGACGACCGCCGTGCCAGCCGGGGCGATCCCAGTTTCGGTTACGATAGCGGTAATCCGGGCGTCCTCCCCAGTGGCCGCGACGATAATAGTAATCATCGCGATCGTTGAGCGCAGAGCCGATTGCCACGCCCGCGATCAGCGGAATACCGATCAGGGCGGCATTGCGTCCGAAATCATCAGAATAACCGCTGCCGACTGTTCCTTCCCGGAACGCGATATAGCGTGACGCAGACCAGCCATAGGTCGAGCCATAGCTCACCTGACACCAGCCATAACCCGAGGTGCAACCATGCACCGTCACGGGCGCGCCACCCGGAATAGCGCCCATGGAAGGATAGCTGGTGCTTGGCCCGGTACGGATATTGAGATTGGCAGTGGAGATTGCATTTGCGGCCTGCGCCGCGCCTGCCGACAAGACTCCCACTACAACGAGAGCAGCTTTCAAAGCGAGTTTCATCGAACATCTCCCTGAATGATCACGATGAATGACTGTATTCTTTTATAAAACGAAGGTGCCGGACGAAAGTTCCTCTTCTGAACTTGGTAAATAATTGAAGGTCAAGGTGCTGAAGGAGAGGACAAATTTGCAGTGCAAATAAAAAGCGCCGGATTATCCGGCGCTTCTGAATGCGATTTTTCGTTCGTCTTGGCTTAGCGTCTGCAACGCGCAACGTAAATCTGGCCATGACGGTTGCGATATTGGCAATTGCCATTACGCAGCTCGCGCACCAGCAGACCGCCGAGGGCGCCAGCACCCGCGCCGATCAGGGCGCCACGTCCGCCACCGGCAATGCCGCCGATGATGGCGCCTGCGCCAGTGCCTATTGTAAGATCTTTTTCAGTGGTGGTGCAGCCCGAAATTGCCATCAGCGCCACCAGCCCAAGTGCTACTTTCCGCATTTCTCTCTCCTCCATGAACCCGATAATGCAATAAGAACGATTCGCATTGAAATCGGTTGCTTGAAATTAAAGGAGAATTTGCAGGGAAAACAGTCACTAGCGGCGATAGCGCAAAATGACCGCAATCGCCAGAACGGCGAGCCCGATGGCGATGAAACCCTGAATAATGAAAACTGCATTCATCATGATGTTATCCTTCGGCGCTGGCCGCGTTTTAAAACCAAGCCACCGCGCATAGTGTGCCATTGGCAGCGCTTTCAGCAAAGTCTGAAGCGCTGCCAATTGTTCAGATGGCTGCAAAGCCCTTTTCAAGATCGGCGATGATATCCGCGACATCTTCCAGACCGATCTGGAGGCGGATGACCGGACCCGGATAATTGCCCTTGGCAATCAGGCGGTCGGCAACGCGCACCTGCAACGCAAGGCTCTCATAACCACCCCATGAATAGCCGAGGCCGAAAATCTCAAGCGCATTGAGGAAAGCATGGGCTTCCGCTTGCCCGCCTTCTTTCAACACGAAGGAAAAAATACCTGACGAGCCTGTGAAGTCGCGCTTCCAGATATTATGGCCGGGATGGCTTTCGAGCGCCGGGTGCAGAACCTGCGCCACCGCAGGGTGGCTTTCCAGCCAATGGGCGACTTCCAGAGCGCTCTTGCGGTGATGTTCCAGACGAACCCCCATGGTGCGCATGCCGCGCAGGATCTGATAGGTGTCGTCGGGACTGGCGCAAAGTCCAAGCGTGCCGTGGGTTTCCAGAAGCTGCGGCCAGCACTTTTCATTGGCGGACACGGTGCCGAACAGAATGTCGGAATGGCCGGATGGATATTTGGTGGAGGCGTGAATGGTAACGTCCACGCCAAAATCGAGCGCCTTGAAATAGACCGCCGTTGCCCATGTATTGTCCATCATCACGATGGCGCCGCCCTTATGGGCGACGTCTACGATGGCCGGAATGTCCTGCATCTCGAACGTGTTGGAGCCGGGTGATTCCGTGAAGACGACCTTGGTATTGGGCCGCATCAACGCTGCGATGCCCGCTCCGATTTCCGGGTCATAATATTCGACATCCACGCCCATGCGCTTCAGGATCGTATCGGCAAAGTGACGGGTCGGATTATAGATCGAATCGACCAGCAAAGCGTGATCGCCGGGAGACAGAAATGCCAGCAGCGGCACGGTGACAGCTGCCAGGCCGGATGGCACACAGATTGTTCCGGCAGAGCCTTCCAGTGCGTTGATTGCTTCGCAAAGCGCATCGCTGGTTGGCGTCCCGCGCGTGCCATAAGTGTATTTCTGGTCGCCGGTCACCATGCTCTGGGCATCCGGGAAAAGCACGGTCGAGGCGCGGACGACGGGCGGATTGAC
Organism: Brucella sp. 22210; assembly: GCF_052045675.1. Classification (NCBI taxonomy): domain Bacteria; kingdom Pseudomonadati; phylum Pseudomonadota; class Alphaproteobacteria; order Hyphomicrobiales; family Brucellaceae; genus Brucella; species Brucella sp. 22210. The sequence goes on along the minus strand of NZ_JBQEPD010000005.1, from coordinate 94,453 downwards.
GAAGCCGTGATAGTCGCGTGGCTGATAGCCATCATGCGCCAGTCGTGTGTTTATCCCCAGTTTCGCCGTCTTATCTTGCTGCTTAGCCACGAAATTGCCTCCAGACCATGTTGCATGCGTTCCGCCGGCTCTCATTTGAGAGAGTTCTGCATGGTCGTACCGACTACCGGATGCGGCCAGATGCGGTTGGCAGAAAGACCATCGATTCCGTCTGTTGCGGAATATTTAGAAGTTCATTCGATAAGCCGCGTCAGGGCTGGATGCAACCCCGCGTTCAGTGCTTGAAACGCAAGACGCGATGCGAAAAGGGAATAATGGAATGTCATCACCGGATTTGAAAAACGCGCTTCTCAATCCGGTATATGCGGCCATTGAACTTATTCGCGCTTGTCTGAGACCGGCCTACAAGGGCGCGCCGTCTTCCTGGACGATGCAGATGACTGCAATCGTCGTGCTGCTGCCGTTCATCATCCTGATTCTGCATCTGTGGGATGCCGATATCGTCCGTGCGGCGGCTGGAAGCAGCAATATCATCATGGAAGTTCTGCGGACTGTCACCGATGCCATTCGCACGGTTGTCTGGCTGGCTGTCGCGCTCGTCGTCTGGGTGGTCACAGCCTTTGTTCTGTCGCCCACCTATCGGGGTCAGATGCGCAGCGTGCTCACGCGGTGGCATGGCTGGGCCACGCTGGTTCTGGCATCCATCGTGGTGGGCAGCATCCCGTCGGAAATCGGCAAGTTGGCGATCGGGCGCGCGCGTCCGTTTTTGCTCGATCAGTATGGTGCAGCCTATTTTTCGCCCTTCAAGGGCGAGTTTCTTTATGAAAGCTTCCCATCCGGTCACTCGATGATGGCCGGTATCATGATGATGTCACTGAGTATTTTCCTGCCGCGCTGGCGCTTGCCGATCATTGTCGTTGGCCTGTTGTTCTGCATCAGCCGGCTTGCAGCCGGGGCGCATTTCCCGACCGACATTGTGGCAGGTTGTACCATAGGATTGCTCGCAACCTGGTGGGTGGCGCGCTACATGGCGACGCGAAATATTATTTTTTCTCTGGAAGACGGACAAGCACTCCCGCGGGTGTGATTCTGACCCATTTTGTCTGGTCTTCGGACCATTGTAGCAAAATGTAATTCATTTAAACATTTGTTATTACTATGTTTTCCTTGGGGTAATTCTGGCAGGCGTCAATTATTGCGTTCGGTTGGTCGCGCTCCCCAGAAATTGGGAAACCGTGTAAAAAAAATCGGTTCGCTCCCGAACTTTTCCACGAAACGCTGATTTTGCTGCCGATATTAACTTGACCATTGCCCAATTATCGCCTTCGATAAGGCGGTGAAGGCGACAGGCGTCACTATGCTCAGACATAAATAGAAGACCGGATAACCGGTCTCGGGCGAGGGGCGGTCTGCTAATGCAGTATGGGTTGGGGAGGAGCGCACGGCTTTTCCGGAAAGACCTATGCAACAAACAACGAGAGAAACGCGTGGTGTGTTTACGCCCATCGTTTCCAGGGAACAAAAAGGTTGCAGGCCAGATGAAAAATACAGTTTTGATGGGGGTACTGGGTGCAGCAGCGCTTTTTGGCGCGGCTTCGGGGGCATCCGCCGACACACTTTCCGACGTTAAGGCAAAGGGCTTCGTGCAATGTGGTGTGAACACCGGTCTTCTCGGTTTTGCTTCCACGAACGACAAGGGTGAATGGTCCGGCTTTGACGTCGATTATTGCCGCGCGGTTGCATCGGCGATCTTCGGCGATCCGACCAAGGTGAAGTTTACACCGCTGAATGCGAAGGAGCGCTTCACGGCGCTGCAATCAGGTGAAGTGGACGTTCTGATCCGCAACACGACCTGGACCATTAGCCGTGATACTTCGCTCGGCCTCGATTTTCCGGGCGTCAACTATTTTGACGGTCAGGGCTTCATGATCAACTCGAAGAAGCTCTCCGGCATCAACTCGGCGCTTCAGCTTTCGGGCGCTTCCATCTGCGTGCAGGCCGGCACGACGACCGAGCTGAACATGGCCGATTATTTCCGTTCCAATAAAATGGAATATAATCCGGTCGTCTTCGAAAAGGTCGACGAAGCCAATGCGGCCTATGATTCTGGTCGTTGCGATGCTTACACCACCGACCAGTCCGGCCTCTATGCAATTCGCCTGACGCTCGCCAATCCGGATGATCACGTCATCCTGCCGGAAATCATTTCCAAGGAACCGCTTGGACCAGCTGTCCGACAGGGCGATTCGAAGTGGGCTGACGTCATCCGCTGGACGCATTTCGCGCTGTTGAATGCTGAGGAATTCGGTATCACCAAGGCGAATGTCGACGAGATGAAGAACTCCGACAATCCGGAAATCAAGCGTTTGCTTGGCACGGAGGCCGATACCAAGATTGGTACCGATCTCGGCCTCGATAACGACTGGGTCGTCAAGATCATCAAGGGCGTCGGTAATTACGGCGAATTGTTCGATCGTAACCTGGGTAGCGGTAGCCCGCTCAAGATCGCACGCGGTCTCAATGCCCAGTGGTCGAAGGGTGGCCTGCAATACGGCATGCCGATCCGCTAAGGGCGACAGCTTTTGCATCTGACATGAGGTGGGGGCACTGGCATCCGCCTCATGCCGGATTTATCGGCTCTCTATTTCGTTGAAGCAGTTTCCCGCAAAGATCATCGGGATCTGATAGCAGCACAAGCATTTGAAATTGGGGCGATTGCCCGCAAGAGCTCATAGCATTTCGCTGGCCAGACAATTGAACCGGCCCGTCGCAAAAAATAATGGTTCGGCTGCATTGTCGTTTCGAGAATGACGCTCCGGTTTTTGGGGCGCTGTTTCCGTTCCGAAAATTTTGCGCCTGACCAAAGGTACAGGAAACATATGGCTTCCTATTCTGCAACCGAACGCCATGATAGCGGTGGAACCTCACTTCTGTACGATCCGCGCGTTCGCGGCATCTTCTACCAGATTTTAGTGTTCGTCGCGGTCGTGGGCGCGATCTACTGGATCGTCGGAAACACGGTCACCAACCTGCAGCGCGCGAATATCGCCTCGGGCTTCGGCTTTTTGAAAGGCCGCGCGGGCTTCGATGTCAGTCAGACACTGATTTCGTATAACAGCGATTCGACTTATGCCAGGGCCTTCCTGGTGGGTCTGGTCAACACGCTCTATGTTGCAGGTTTGGGCGTTATCACAGCCTCGATCATCGGATTTCTCGTCGGTATCGGTCGTTTGTCCCGCAACTGGCTGATCCGTAAGCTCTGCACGGTCTATGTTGAAATTTTTCGCAACATTCCGCCGCTGCTGGTCATTTTCTTCTGGTATTTCGGCATTTTGTCCACCTTGCCGAATGTGCGCGAAAGCATCAGCGGACCGTTGCACACCTATATCAATACCCGCGGTTTCTTCATGCCCGCACCCGTCTGGGGTGAGAAGGCGTGGCTTATTCCGGTGGCGCTGGTGCTGGGCATTGTCGCGTCTTTCGTGGTGGCGCGCTGGGCCAGACGCAGGCAGATGGCGACAGGTCAGCCCTTCCATACGATCCGTGCGACGATAGCACTGATTATCGGTCTGCCACTGCTTGCCTTCATCGCGACCGGCTTTCCGGTTTCCTTCGACGTTCCGAAACTCGGTACCTTCAATCTGACGGGCGGCGCTCAGATCAAGCCGGAATTCCTGGCCCTTTTCCTGGCCTTGTCCTTCTACACAGCCTCGTTCATTGCCGAAACGGTTCGCGCGGGCATTCTCGGCGTTAACAAGGGGCAGACGGAAGCGGCCTATGCGGTTGGTATGCGCCCTGGGCCGACGATGCGTCTCATCATTGTGCCGCAGGCGCTACGCATTATCATCCCGCCTCTGTCGAGCCAGTATCTGAACCTCATCAAGAACTCCTCGCTGGCAATTGCCATCGGCTATCCGGATCTCGTCGCCGTCGGCGGCACGGTCCTCAATCAGACCGGACAGTCGGTTGAAGTCGTGGCAATCTGGATGGTGATCTATCTGGGCATCAGCCTGGTCACGTCCGCCATTATGAACTGGTTCAACGCCAAAATGGCGCTGGTGGAGAGATGACCATGGAAAAAGCTGATCTCCAATATATCCGCACGGAAATGGTCGATGGCGAAAAGCCGCCGCGTTCGGTACAGGGCTTTTCGCACTGGCTGCGCGTCAATCTCTTCGCTTCTCCAACCGACGCGGCTCTGACAATCTTCGCCCTGTTTCTACTGGTCTGGTTCCTGCCGTCCGCCATTCAGTGGCTCTTCATCAATGCGGTATGGAGCGGAACCGACCGCACGGCCTGCCTGACCGTCGCACAGGGTGGCGCACAGCCGGATGGCTGGTCCGGCGCTTGCTGGGCTTTCGTTCAGGCCAAGTATGAGCAGTTCATCTATGGACGCTATCCGATCGATCAGCGCTGGCGGGTCAATCTGACGGCTCTGCTCTTCGTCATCCTTCTTGTGCCGCTTATGATACCGAAGGTGCCGCAGAAGGCGCTCAACGCCATTCTGTTCTTCTTCGTCTTTCCATTCGTGGCATTCTTCCTGCTGGTTGGCGGCTGGTTTGGTCTGCCCTTCGTGGAAACGCCACTCTGGGGCGGCCTTCTGGTAACACTGGTTCTTTCCTTCGTGGGTATTGCAGTCTCTTTGCCGCTCGGCATTCTGCTGGCGCTTGGCCGTCGTTCGCATCTGCCCGTCATCAAGACATTCAGCATCATTTTCATCGAAATGGTGCGTGGTGTTCCACTCGTGACGGTGTTGTTCATGGCGAGTGTGATGCTGCCGCTGTTCCTGCCGCCGGGCGTGACCTTCGACAAATTGCTGCGCGCCCTGATCGGCGTGGCGCTGTTCGCATCGGCCTATATGGCAGAAGTGGTGCGCGGCGGACTTCAGGCGATCTCACGCGGGCAATATGAAGGCGCGGATGCGCTCGGCCTCAGCTACTGGCAGAAGACGGGACTCATCATCCTGCCGCAAGCGCTCAAGCTGGTGATTCCGGGTATCGTGAACACCTTCATCGGGCTCTTCAAGGATACGAGCCTCGTCTACATCATCGGCATGTTTGATCTTCTGGGCATCGTGCGCCAGAGTTTCTCCGATGCCAACTGGGCTTCTCCACAGACGCCTGCTACCGGCCTCATCTTTGCGGGCTTCGTTTTCTGGATTTTCTGTTTCGCTATGTCGCGATACTCTATATTCATGGAACGACGGCTCGACACGGGTCATAAACGATAAAAAGAACAAAAGGGAATAATGGAATGAGTGCACAAAGCGCCCTCCCGCAATCAGAGCTCGGTGTCGAGGTCGACGGCTCGAAGATGCAGGTATCCAAAACCGATGTCGCCATCGAAATCACCAACATGCATAAGTGGTATGGTGAGTTTCATGTTCTGCGCGACATCAATCTGAAGGTGATGCGCGGTGAGCGCATCGTCGTTGCCGGTCCGTCGGGGTCGGGCAAATCGACGATGATCCGCTGCATCAACCGTCTGGAGGAGCATCAGAAAGGCAAGATCGTCGTTGACGGTATCGAGCTGACCAACGACCTGAAGAAGATCGATGAAGTGCGCCGCGAAGTCGGCATGGTGTTCCAGCACTTCAACCTCTTCCCGCATCTGACCATTCTGGAAAACTGCACGCTGGCCCCGATCTGGGTACGCAAGATGCCAAAGAAGCAGGCGGAAGAAATCGCCATGCATTATCTGGCCCGCGTGAAAATTCCGGAACAGGCCAATAAATATCCGGGCCAGCTTTCCGGTGGTCAGCAGCAGCGCGTGGCGATTGCCCGTGCACTGTGCATGAACCCGAAGGTCATGCTGTTCGACGAACCGACCTCGGCGCTTGATCCGGAAATGGTCAAGGAAGTGCTCGATACGATGGTGAGCCTTGCTGCCGAAGGCATGACCATGATCTGCGTGACGCACGAAATGGGCTTCGCCCGTCAGGTCGCCAATCGTGTGATCTTCATGGATCAGGGCCAGATCGTTGAACAGAATTCGCCAAACGAGTTCTTCGACAATCCGCAGCACGAACGCACCAAGCTGTTCCTCAGCCAGATTCTGCACTGATCCGGTTGAGTGCCTTGAATTGAAAACACCCGCCAGTCACGCTGGCGGGTGTTTTTGTTGGAGAATAGTTTCGATCAACCTGCCGCTTACTCTGCGTGTGGTCCTTCGCAGAACTGGATGCGGTTGCCGAAAGGATCAATCACGCTCATCACACGCCCCCAGGATTGGGTCTCAATCCCGGGGCGCATGAAGCGATAGCCGCGCGAAGTGATTTCCTTGTGCAAGGCATCGATGCCCTGCATGCGCACAAAAATGTTAGCGCCGGGACTGCCATCGCCGTGATGTTCGCTCAGATGCAGGATCAGGCCTTCGCGCGACACCTGCATATAAAGCGGCATATCCTCCGCAAATCGGTGCTCCCAGTCGAGGGTGAACCCCTGAAAACCGATATAGAACTCCTTGGCCTTTTCGATGTCGAAAATCCGGAAGATGGGGCAGGTTTGTTCAAACTGGATTGTCATGTTGAGCTAGCTTGCTCCGATGAGAGAGGGGACGGTGAGGTGTTTCGCCGTGCGGTATAGACGGCAGCCATAGTTCAATCTTCCACGAAGTGGCGCAGGCGCTGCAAGGCATCGTCCCACTGGGTTGAAACGGCGGCGAGATAGGCGCGGGCATCGACAAGCGGTGCCGGATGCAGGCGGAAATGACTTTCCCGACCGATCTTCTCGCGATGCACAAGCCCGACCTGTTCGAGAACCGTCAGGTGCTTGGTTACGGCTTGCCGTGTGATGCTGCCATTCTGTGACAGCACCACGATAGAACGGCTCTCACCGTCGCTCAATGTCTCGATGAGAGCGAGTCTCGTCGGGTCGGCAAGCGCCCCGAAAATAGCGGAAATCTCCATGGCGTGACTAACCGGATTTACGCTCATTTTTCGACATGGGCTTTGATATTGCCGACCTGCTCCTGCCAGCCGCCATCGTTCATGCGCAACGCCAAAGGCTGGCGTTCGGCGGGCAGGGCGTCGAAACCGCTTTCAACAACTGTCAGGCGCGTGCCGCTTTCGATCGGTTCAAGCTTGAACTCCACTAGCGTCGGCGGCTCCTTGGAATAATCCACGTCCGGCTCGACGGCATAAGGATGCCATGTAAAGGCGAAATAGTTCGGCGCCTTCATATCCTTGACAACGGATTCCCACCGAACATGCTCAAATCCCGGATAGGTGATGTGACCGGTCGAAGCTGCGCCAACGATGAACGGGCCATCGAGCTTGACGCGAAACCAGCTTCCAAACTCGTCATGGTCGGTCAAGGCGCGCCAAACGCGGTCAATACCTGCGCGAATGTCGACGGTCTTCTCAATGCGATCTGTCTTGTTTGCGACGGTCATGGTGTATCTCCTCCGTAATTGGCAACTCAATGGTTGCTAATTTAACGGCGTTGACAAAATAAGCAACCAAAAAGTTGCATATTTATTCCGGCAGGGGTGCCTTGTCGGGTAAAGGGAAGAGCGTGCGCAGTTTTTCCGCCAAAATGCGATCCCCTTTGACCGTCAGCAAATTGGCCTCCTCAAGCGCTGCCAATGGCTGTCCACCATAGATGGTTGCGGCGAGCATACGCGGTGCGCCCTGGAGTGAAAGATCGTATCGTTCCGGCATGCCGCGAGCGATATCCAGTGCCTCATCATGCAGGCGGGCGGTGAAATCTTCACCATCCAGTCGCAGGTGAATGATGGCATTCATCCCATGGGCGCGTCCGCTATCCAGCATGGTGCGCAGAGAAAGCAGGAACGAAACCGTTGAAATCGGCAGGTTCGGATCGTGCATTGGCGAACGCGCAGCCCAACGACCAAGCGCTTGCAGGATCGGTTCGCTTTCATAGCCCCATTCGGTGAGTTCATAGACCTGCACCGAGGCCGGCGGCGGCAATTTGGTCTTGTGGAGAATGCCGGCCAGTTCCAGCCCCTCGAGCCTTTGGGTGAGCACATTCGCGCTCACGCCCGGCAGATCGGCGCGCAAATCACTGAAGCGCTTCGGACCCAGCAGCAGTTCTCGCATGACCAGCAGCGCCCAACGTTCTCCAATTAAATCAAGGCCATGCGCGGCCGCGCACGCATCATCGTAGCTGCGCTTCGCGGCCTGTTTATCGCCTTTAGTTATTTTTTTTAACTTCATGGTTGCCTAATATAACTTATCTGTCATTATGTTCAAGCAAACTTAATCCGGACATCGCCAGAACACGCGAAAAATGTCTGGTGCTGCGGCGGGGCGCAGCGGCGACAAACAATAATAATGGATACAGGGCAGCGCCCTGCCAATGGAGGAAATGTCATGCCGAAAATGATTTTCGTAAATTTAGCCGTGAAAGACGTCGCGCGCTCGACGAGCTTCTATGAAGCCATTGGCGCAAAGAAGAATCCGATGTTCTCGGACGAAACCGCATCCTGCATGGTTTTCTCCGATACGATCCACGCGATGATCCTGGATCATGACAAGTTCAGCCAGTTCACGCCGAAGAAAATCGCCGATGCCAGTGCGGTGAGCGAAGTGCTGATCTGCCTGTCCGCCGACAGCAAGGCAGAGGTGGATGACACGGTCGAAAAGGCCGCGAAAGCTGGCGGTCGCGCTGATCCGGCGGCCAAGCAGGACTATGGTTTCATGTATGGGCGCAGCTTTGAAGATCTGGACGGTCATATCTGGGAGCTGATGTGGATGGACATGGAAGAAGCCGCCAAGGTTATGGGCTGAGCGCACAAACTGGATAAACAGGGAGGAATTGACCATGTCAGGTCTCACCATTTGCCTGTGGTTCGACGGGCAGGCGGAAGAAGCCGCCAATCATTATGTCTCGATCTTTCGCGCCTGCGGGCGACCGGCTTCAATTGATGGTTTCATCCGCTTCAAGCATGGCAACCAGCAAAACGAAGAACAGGCTGTCACCGCGAATTTCACGCTTGATGGACAGAAAATCTGTGGCCTCAACGGAGGTCCGCATTTCAAGTTTACGCCAGCGGCATCGTTGATTGTTCGCTGCAAGGATCAGGCGGAAGTGGATGCTTTCTGGGAAAAGCTTCTGGAAGGCGGGACACCGATGGAATGCAGCTGGCTGACCGACAAATATGGCTTCGCATGGCAGATCGTACCCGACATGTTGCTCGATACCATGGAAAATGGTGCGCCTGATGTGCGTCAGCGCGTGGCGGACGCCATGATGAAGATGGTCAAAATCGATGTTGCGACATTGGAAGCTGCGCGCGACGCGGCGTAACTTTTGACCGACTATCCGCGTATGGCCGCAACGGCATCATAGCCATAAAGCCAGTCCAGATCCTTCAGGAAAGTATCAGGGCGGCGCAGGGCGAACAGCATGTTGCGGCCAAACGCCATCGGTCCGGTGGCGTGATAGGCAAAGCGGTTAAGCTGACCGCGCTTGGCAACCGCCGCTATCCGTTCCTTGCGAACAGTTTCGAAGCGGCACAGCCCCGCCGATTGATCGGCGGCGTCAAGCGCTTCAGCAAGGGCGGCTGCATCCTCAATCGCCATCGCAGCGCCTTGCGCGGCAAATGGCGTGACGGCATGGGACGCATCGCCTAGAAATATGGTGCGGTTCGGCCCCAGAAACTGCGGTTCCGCCATTTCGAAAAGCGGCCAATAGGTCCAGTCTTCGGCAGCCGCCAACACATCACGAACGGGCTTGGCCCAGCTTCTATAAGCGGATTGCAGTTTTGAGCGGTCGCCGGTTTTCGACCAGCTTTCGCCGGGATTTTCGCCTGCTGTGATGGCAACGAAATTGAAAAATGTTCCGGCTTTGACCGGATAGGCGATGAAGTGAATGTCGGGGCCGAGCCAAGCGGATACGGCCTTGCGTTCTGGAAGAGCGCTCAGGAAAGAGGCGGGCAGGGCATCGGTCGCCAATGTTGCGCGCCACGCGATATGGCCGCTGAACTGCGCCTGGTCGTAACCGGCGATGGCACGCTGCGCAGACCAGACCCCGTCGCAGGCGATCAGATAGTCCGCCCCAACGATATCCGTCCCGCTTTCGCTTTTGACGGTCGCGACAATGCCAATGTCGCGGGCGGTATGATCGAGGATTTCACTGCCGATGTTGATCTGGATCACCGGATTTTCCTCGCAGGCTTGCAAAAGCGCCGATTGCAGATCGGCGCGGTGACAGGCCACATAAGAATGGCGCCAGCGGAGACGAGCCTTGTTGCCCAGTTCCATAGCGAGCAGGGGACGCGCCTTGCGTCCGTCAACAAGATAGAGTGTTTCAGGCGTTACAGTGTGAGGAACAAGTCTGTCGGCAATACCAAGGCGCTCAAGGTGACGCATTGCGTTCGGGGCCAGTTGCAGGCCCGCGCCGACTTCAGAAAGAGCGGATGCTTTCTCGATGAGCTGGATTGTCCAGCCCCGTGCTGCAAGTTCCAGCGCCGCGCTCAATCCCGCGACACCGGCTCCTGCTATCAATATGCGGCCTTTGCCCATATCGGTCTTCTTGCCCAATGCTGTGATAAGATGGGCTTAAATAATCGCTGATCAGGCCGCTTTATCGGCTGGAGCGTCGTAGGTGCAGCCTGTCGGAAGAGTTTCGTCGGCATGCAGCTTGGCATTGTAGCGATAAAGGGTCGAGCAATAGGGGCAAACCACTTCGCTTTCGTCGCCCATGTCGAGGAAGACATGCGGATGATCGAAAGGAGGGTTTGCACCGACGCACATGAATTCCTTCACACCGATTTCAATGGCACTATGACCGGCGTCGTTCTGGAAATGAGGAATGATGTGATCGGACATAATACGCTCCGGGCTGTCGTTCGCGGTATATAGCACGCTTCAGACCAGCGCGCTCAAAACTCTGCTTGCGTTTACCGCGAAACTCTTGTTTCCGGAAGCGTTTTCATCAATTCTAGGGATATTTAAGTGATTTGCTATCAAACTGTCATGCGACAGCCATAGGCTTTACGATGCGCCGGTTCTTTCCGGCAGATGCCGGATTAGGAAAAATGAACGAAAACAGTGCGTTGGCGAGCAAAACCCAGAGCGGGGCCCATGATATGACAGCTGAACCAGCCAGCACCTCCGAAATCGGCTCGGACATGCAAAACGCACCTGATGCTCACAAAGCTTTGAATGAGGATAAGATCGCGGAGCTGATGAGCAGCGCGGATCGCTTCGTCAATCGTGAGTTTTCCTGGCTCCAGTTCAACCGCCGCGTTCTGGACGAGGCCGCAAATATGCGCCAGCCTTTGCTGGAGCGTCTGCGTTTCCTGTCTATCTCGGCCACCAATCTCGATGAATTCTTCATGGTGCGCATTGCCGGTCTTGCCGCGCAGGTTCGCGCCGGTGTGGCGCTGCGCAGTGCCGATGGTCGCACACCGCAGGAACAGCTCGATTTTGTTCTGGATGAAGTGAGCCGCTTGCAGGCCGAGCAGCAGGGACGTTTCCGCATCTTGCGTGACGAGCTGGTGCAGGAAAATATCGAAATCGTTCGCCCATCGGGTTTGTCGGAACCGGAGAAGGAATGGCTGGAAAGTCATTTTCTCGAAACGATTTTCCCGGTTTTGACGCCGCTTTCCATCGATCCGGCGCACCCGTTCCCGTTCATCCCGAATCTGGGTTTCTCGATTGCTTTGCAGCTAGCGCGCCGTGCCGATAATCACCCGATGACGGCGCTGCTGCGTATTCCGGTGGCTCTGAAGCGATTCATCCAGCTGCCGACGGATCAGCAGAACGTCTATCGTTTCATCACCATAGAAGATGCGGTGAGCCTGTTTATCGGGCGACTGTTCCCCGGTTACGAAGTGCGCGGGGCAGGTACGTTCCGCATCATTCGCGACAGCGATATTGAAGTGGAAGAAGAAGCCGAAGACCTCGTACGTCTCTTCGAAACGGCGCTGAAGCGCCGCCGCCGCGGTCAGGTTATCCGCATTGAATTTGATGGCGAAATGCCGGAAGCCTTGCGCGTCTTCGTGGCGACCGAACTTGGCGTGTCCGAGAATCGCGTGAGCGTGCATGAAGGGCTTCTGGCGCTTAACATGATCTCGGAGATCGTCTCGATCCCGCGCGATGACCTGAAATTCGTATCCTACAATCCGCGTTTCCCGGAACGTATCCGCGAACATGGCGGCGATTGCTTCGCCGCGATTCGCGAAAAGGACATTGTGGTTCATCACCCTTATGAGTCGTTCGACGTTGTGGTGCAGTTTCTGCGTCAGGCGGCGGCGGACCCGGATGTGCTGGCCATCAAGCAGACGCTCTATCGCACCTCCAACGACAGCCCGATCGTTCGTGCACTGGTTGATGCGGCGGAGGCGGGCAAGTCGGTTACCGCGCTGGTCGAGCTGAAGGCGCGTTTCGATGAAGAAGCCAATATTCGCTGGGCACGCGATCTTGAACGCGCCGGCGTGCAGGTGGTTTTCGGCTTCATCGAGTTGAAAACCCACGCGAAAATGTCACTCGTCGTGCGCCGCGAAGACCAGAAGCTGCGCTCCTATGTGCATCTGGGCACGGGCAATTATCACCCGATCACCGCACGTATTTATACAGATCTGTCCTTCTTTACTTCTGATGCCGATATTGCCCGTGATGTGGCGCATATCTTCAATTTCATCACCGGTTATGCCCAACCGGCCGAAGAGATGAAAATCGCCATTTCGCCTTTCACCTTGCGGGCGCGCATTATCAAGCACATCGAGAATGAAGTGGCGCATGCCAAGGCAGGGCGACCGGCGGCGATCTGGATGAAGATGAACTCGCTGGTCGATCCACAGATTATTGATGCGCTCTACAAGGCAAGCCAGGCGGGCGTTCATATCGAGCTGGTGGTGCGCGGCATCTGCTGTCTGCGCCCGGGTGTGCCGGGCCTCTCCGACAATATTCGCGCCAAGTCGATTGTCGGGCGTTTTCTTGAGCATAGCCGCGTTTTCTGCTTTGGAAACGGGCATGATCTGCCGTCCGACAAGGCGATAGTCTATATCGGTTCTGCCGACATGATGCCGCGTAATCTCGACCGTCGCGTGGAGACGCTGGTGCCCATCACAAATGCCACAGTGCACCAGCAAATCCTGTCTCAGATCATGTTTGCCAACATAATTGATAACCAACAGAGCTATCAGCTACTTGCGGACGGCACCTCTCGCCGGATAGAAAAAGAAGAAGGAGAGGAAGCTTTCAACGCGCAGGAATATTTCATGACCAATCCCAGCCTGTCGGGTCGCGGAAAGTCGCTGAAGTCTTCGGCCCCCCGTCTTATCGCACATCGTAAGCGTGCGCAGGCGGAAAGAAAAACGACTGCATGAGTCCAGCTATAGCACAAGGCCGTCTGAAGGGTCTCAAGCCCATCGGCGTCATTGACATCGGCTCGAATTCGATCCGTCTCGTCATTTACGAAGGTATCGTCCGTTCACCGACGGTATTGTTCAACGAAAAACTCCTTTGCGGTCTCGGCAAGGGGCTGGCCAAGACAGGCCGGCTCAACGACAAGTCTGTCGATATCGCCTTGCGCGCCTTGCGGCGCTTTCGTGCGCTTGCCGAACAGGCGGGCGCGGTTTCCGTGCATGCGCTGGCGACTGCTGCCGCGCGCGAAGCGAAGAACGGCCCTGATTTCATCGCGCAGGCCGAGGCCATTCTCGGGCGGCACATTGAAGTGCTGTCCGGCAAGGAAGAAGCCTATTATTCGGCGCTCGGTATCATTTCCGGTTTTCACAAGCCTTGTGGCGTCGCGGGCGATCTGGGCGGTGGCAGCCTCGAGCTGGTGGCCGTCAACGATCACGATATCGGCGAGGGTATCACCTTGCCGCTTGGCGGCTTGCGTCTTCAGGATATGTCCGACGAAAAGCTGACCGAAGCTGCGAAGATCACGCGCACTGAACTTGCAAAGGCCTCACTCCTTGAAATGCATCAGGGACAGGTCTTCTACGCGGTTGGCGGTACATGGCGTAACCTTGCCAAGCTGCACATGACGGCCAAGCATTATCCGCTGCATGTCATGCATGGATATGAGATGGACCCGGTCGAGGCGCAGAGTTTTCTCAAGCGCGTCGCCAAGGGCAATATCGACACGATGCGCGGCATCGAGGCGGTATCGAAAAACCGTCGCCAGCTTTTGTCCTATGGCGCAACCGTGATGCTGGAAACCATCCGGCGCATGAAGCCGTCGAAGATTGTCTTCTCGGCATTGGGCGTGCGTGAAGGGTATCTCTATTCGCTGTTGCCCAAGAACGAGCAGAAACTCGACCCATTGCTCGCTTCTGCGGAAGAATTGGCGATCCTGCGGTCGCGCTCGCCGCGCCATGCGCGCGAACTGGCGGTCTGGACGACGCTTTCTCTGCCGCTGCTCGGCTATGACGAGACCGAGGATGAAGGGCGTTATCGCGAAGCTGCCTGTCTCGTGGCAGATATAAGCTGGCGTGCGCATCCGGATTATCGTGGTTCGCAGGCATTGAATATCATCGCGCACGGCTCGTTCGGCGGCATCGATCATCCAGGCCGCTCTTATATGGCGCTTGCCAATTATTACCGCCATGAAGGGCTGATCGAAGACGAAATCGCTCCGGAAATCGTGCAGCTTGCCACGCCGCGCCTGCGCGACAGGGCAAAGCTCCTCGGCGCGCTGCTGCGCGTTGTCTATCTGCTGTCAGCATCGATGCCGGGGGTCATTCCGCGCCTTTACTGGCGTGAGGAAGAAAACGGTATCGCGCTGGTCGTACCGAGCGATCTGGCCGATCTTGTATCGGATCGCCCGGAAGGCCGCTTGCAGCAGCTTGCCAAATTAACGGGAAAGAACCTCTATTTCGCGATAGGCGAAAAGGGAGGGGAATAAGGGAGTATGTTTTTACAGCCCTTTTAACCTATTCCCCTACTGCCTTATTCCCTTACTCCCCTAATTCCACCGCCCGGATACGACGGTTCTCGAACTTGATGCCAATCTTGCCGTCGATCAAGTCCAGTGCCTTCTGACCGAACACTTCGCGACGCCAGCCCTGCAAGGCTGGCACTTTCGCTTCATCACCTTCTGCTGCAATCTTGTCGATATCGTCCGAGTTGGCGACGATCTTGGCGGCTACGCCATGTTCTTCGGTTACAAGCTTCAGCAGAACCTTCAGAAGATCAGCTGCTGCGGCGCTGCCTTCCGGCGAATGCGATGGCTTGGGCAGCTTCGGCAGGTCTTCCTTCGGAATAGCAAGCGCTGACTGGATTGCGGCCACCAGACCGGCAGCCTGTGCCGAGCGTTCCCAGCCCTTGGGGATCGAGCGCAGGCGACCGAGCGCCTCGGCATCGCGCGGCTGCTGCTGCGCGATTTCGGCAATCGTGTCATCCTTGATGATACGGCCACGTGGCACGTTGCGTTCACGCGCTTCCCGTTCGCGCCATGCCGCGACGGACTGCATAATGGCAAGCTCAATGGGCTTGCGCACGCGGGCCTTCACGCGCCGCCATGCATCGTCCGGATGCAAATCATAGGTTTCGCGGGCGGTCAGCACCGCCATTTCCTCATTCACCCACTCGCTGCGACCTTCCTTCTGAAGCTCTTCCTTGAGATAGAGATAGATGTCGCGCAGATAGGTGACGTCGGCCAGCGCATAGTCGAGTTGCTTGTCTGAAAGCGGGCGTCTGCGCCAGTCGGTAAAGCGGGATGATTTGTCGAGATGCTTGCCAGTGACTTTCTGGACGAGCTGGTCGTAGGAAATCGCATCGCCAAAGCCGCAGACCATGGCCGCAACCTGACTGTCGAAGACCGGCGAGGGGATGAGGTCGCCGAGATGGAACACGATTTCGATATCCTGCCGTGCGGCATGGAAAACCTTGACGATCTTCTCGTCGGCCATCAGGCGGAAGAAAGGGGCAAGGTCGAGACCGGGCGCAAGAGCATCCACCAGTGCGGTGTGATCCGGCGAAGCCATCTGGATAAGGCACAATTCCGGCCAGAAAGTCGTTTCACGGATGAACTCCGTGTCGACAGTGACGAAATCTGACTTGGACAGGGCGGATACGGCCTCTTCGAGGGCCTCTGTGGTCGTGATGAGTTGCATGGTTTTCTTTTAGACAAAGCGACGCTGGTTGTCCCGAAAGAATGCGCAAAAGCGATAGCATAACAAGTGCAAATCGTGTTTTTTGTCGATACGTTACGTCATGCGGTCCGAACCGCGACACTTGTAGAGAGTGCAGACTTGACAAAACCCGGTCAAAATGCGTTTTTCCGCCAGAATTTGCAGCGCTTTGCCTGCACTGACTTATCTTACCAAAAGGCAGAAATCATGCACCGTTACCGCAGCCATACCTGCGCAGCCCTCCGTAAGACGGACGTCGGTTCGAACGTTCGTCTGTCCGGCTGGGTTCACCGCGTCCGTGACCATGGCGGCATTCTCTTCATCGATCTTCGCGATCATTACGGCATTACTCAGATTGTGGCCGATCCCGATTCGCCCGCTTTCAAGGTTGCCGAAACGGTTCGCGGCGAGTGGGTTATCCGCGTCGATGGTGAAGTGAAGGCCCGCGCAGGTGATGCGGTCAATACGAACCTGCCGACCGGCGAAGTCGAAATCTTCGCAACCGAGATCGAAGTTCTGGCCGCAGCCAAGGAACTGCCGCTGCCTGTCTTCGGCGAGCCGGATTATCCGGAAGATATCCGCCTGAAGTATCGCTTCCTCGATCTGCGCCGCGAAACGCTGCACAAGAACATCATGAGCCGCACCAAGATCATTGCCGCGATGCGTCGCCGCATGACCGAAATCGGCTTCAATGAGTTCACCACGCCCATCCTGACGGCTTCGTCGCCGGAAGGTGCACGCGACTTCCTGGTGCCGAGCCGTATCCACGAAGGCAAGTTCTATGCGCTGCCGCAGGCGCCGCAGCAGTACAAGCAGCTTCTGATGGTTGCCGGTTTTGACCGCTACTTCCAGATCGCGCCTTGCTTCCGCGATGAAGACCCGCGCGCTGATCGCCTGCCGGGCGAGTTCTACCAGCTCGACCTTGAAATGAGCTTCGTGACCCAGGAAGAAATCTGGGAAACGATGGAACCGGTCATGCGCGGCATTTTCGAAGAGTTTGCCGAAGGCAAGCCGGTCACGCAGACCTTCCACCGTATCGCCTATGACGATGCGATCCGCACCTATGGTTCGGACAAGCCGGATCTGCGCAACCCGATTGAAATGCAGGCTGTGACCGATCATTTCGCCGGTTCGGGCTTCAAGGTCTTCGCGAACATGATCGCCAACGACCCCAAGGTCGAAGTCTGGGCCATTCCGGCCAAGACTGGCGGTAGCCGCGCATTCTGCGACCGCATGAATTCCTGGGCGCAGAGCGAAGGTCAGCCGGGTCTCGGCTATATCTTCTGGCGCAAGGAAGGTGACAAGCTTGAAGGCGCAGGCCCGATTGCGAAGAACATCGGTGAAGAACGCACCGAAGCAATTCGCGTGCAGATGGGCCTCGACGATGGCGACGCCTGCTTCTTCGTGGCTGGTCAGCCGTCGAAGTTCTACAAGTTCGCCGGCGATGCACGCACCCGTGCCGGCGAAGAACTGAACCTCGTGGATCGCGACCGTTTCGAACTGGCCTGGATCATCGACTTCCCGTTCTACGAATGGGACGAAGACAACAAGAAGCTCGACTTCGCGCACAACCCGTTCTCCATGCCGCAGGGCGGTCTGGCTGCGCTGGAAAATCAGGATCCGCTCGCAATCAAGGCCTATCAGTACGATCTCGTCTGCAATGGCTTTGAAATTGCTTCGGGCTCGATCCGTAACCAGCTGCCGGATGTCATGGTCAAGGCCTTTGAAAAGGTCGGCCTCAGCCAGCAGGATGTGGAAGAGCGTTTCGGCGGTCTCTACCGTGCGTTCCAGTACGGCGCGCCTCCGCATGGCGGCATGGCTGCCGGTATCGATCGCGTCATCATGCTGCTGGTCGGCGCAAAGAACCTGCGTGAAATCTCGCTGTTCCCGATGAACCAGCAGGCGCTCGATCTTCTGATGAACGCGCCTTCGGAAGTATCGCCAGCCCAGCTGCGCGATCTGCATATCCGCTTGGCTCCTCCGGCTCAGAAAAGCTAAGCGCTTTTTCCGAGAATAAAAAACCCGGCCTTGAGCCGGGTTTTTTGTTGGTGCGAATCTAAAAGAAAACCCGGTGATGACACCGGGCTTTTTCGATTTTAGTTGTTGGCGTCGACGCCAACCTTCAGGAGCTGGATGATCTTCGTCGGATCGAGCGATGCGGTCGCAACGATCGATGCGAAGGTTACCGGCTGGTCAGGCGAGGCGCTGAGCGTCAGAGACTTCGGATCGGTGAAATACTTGTCCGATGCTGCCTTCAGCTGCTGTGCAAAATCCGGATTCTTCAGCTGCGTGGCCATCAGCGGAACCATCATCTTCAGCTGTTCACCAAGCGCCTTGGCGTCCGAACCCTGCTGCTTGGCATAATAGGTCAGCAGCTTTTCCGTCAGCGATGCATCATCGAAGCGGATCGTCAGGTTCTTGAGGTTCAGCTGTTCTGCAAGGCCGAGAATGGCAAGACCGGCGGCGTCCTTGTCGGCGTCCGACTTGGTCATCGCTTCCTGCGTCTTCTGCACAGCTTCGACAAAGGCCAGATCATAACCGCCAAGGCTGCCGGTGATGTTGATCTTGCCGAGGTCCTGTGCATCAACTTCCATCTGGTCGAGCGTGGCATCGCCTGACTTCGGCGACCACTGGCCCTTCATGTTGACGGCGGCCTGAAGGCTCTTCATGCCGAGCGGCTCAAGCGGGTTCTGGCCTTCCTTGCCGAAGGTGGCGTCGATGCTGGCAACCGAAGCGGTGTAGCCGATCTTCTCTGCCTTGTTCGACGTGTCGAGCGAGACGTCGACGCCCTTTACCGTGGCGCCATCCGTGCCCGGCTTGCCGAAAGCCAGTTCGTCGATCTTCATCTTGTCGTAGAGGATCATGCTGTCGAGCGGACCCTTGGCAGATTCCGAAGGAATATGCAGGTTCAGCATCGACATGCCCTTGATGCTGGCCTGATCGTTCTTGCCGTCGGTGCTGTCGAGCATGAGGTCGGGAACAGCAACCTGTCCGATGGTGAAACCGCCATCCGGTGCGTCCTGAACGTCTTCCAGCGTCACATCGCCGATTTCCACATCCTTGGGAGACAGCGTGGCGAGCTTGACCTTGGTGCCTTCGAGCACGATGTTCGAACCGTCAGCCTTCACATTGGCAAAGCTCAGTTCGCCGCCCTGCTTCGCATAAAGGGCCTTGAGGCGCTCGGCGACGGCATTGGCATCCGCAGCCATGGCGGCGCTGCCGAAAATCAGCGAAAGTGCTGTGCTTGCAGCAAAAATGCGCGCCGCTGGCTTGATATTGACGAAAACCTGCATTCGAAGCTCCTGCCTAATCTCTTGATTTTAGTGCGGCATTCATAGGCTTAAATCTTCTGATTTAACAACCCGATTTGCTTAACCTGTGCTTGCAACATAGGAAAACCTGTTTCCGATTGCTCTATAGTGCGTAAATGGCGGCAGATTTGCGACTGAAGCCTGCCTGCACGCTCCAATTTTGATTTGTGCAACTATGCAGTGGATTTCAAGCTCTGCCACGCTCTTTGCGTGCCATATTTAGCGCAGCGCACTGTAATGTACTGGTTTAGTTCTCCTGAACGCTTGCTGACGATTCGCGCACTTGGTACTGAGAAGCATGGGAAAAAGTCTGATTCCGCCGGGCGACGGCGAAGAACACATCGAACGGGTCGATCTTAAATCGGCCCTCGAGGAACGTTACCTCGCTTATGCGCTGTCCACGATCATGCATCGTGCGCTGCCGGACGTGCGCGACGGTCTGAAGCCGGTGCATCGGCGCATTATGCACGCCATGCGTCTGCTGCGTTTGAACCCGGATCAGGCCTATGCGAAATGCGCGCGTATCGTCGGCGACGTGATGGGTAAGTTCCACCCGCATGGCGATGCATCGATCTACGATGCGCTGGTGCGTCTGGCGCAGGATTTCGCGGTGCGTTATCCGCTGGTCGACGGGCAGGGCAATTTCGGCAATATCGACGGCGATAATGCCGCTGCCATGCGTTATACCGAAGCGCGTATGACCGAAGTGGCAACGCTGCTGCTCGAAGGCATCACCGAAAATGCCATCGATTTCCGTCCGACCTATAATGAGGAAGACGAGGAACCGATCGTTCTGCCGGGTGCATTCCCGAACCTGCTGGCCAATGGCTCGGCAGGCATCGCGGTTGGCATGGCAACGAATATTCCGCCGCATAACGTGGCGGAGCTGTGTTCCTCGGCGCTTTACCTGATCAACCATCCCGATGCGGGCGTGGAAGAACTCATCACCTCGCCGGAGCAATGGGAAGAGCTGAAGCGTGAGGCGGAAACCGATCCGTCCGCACTTCTGAAAGCCAAGGTGCGTGGCCCGGATTTCCCGACGGGCGGCGTTCTGGTTGAAGAACACGGCAATATTGTCGAAGCCTATCGCACGGGTCGCGGCGCTTTTCGTGTCCGCGCGCGTTGGGAAAAGGAAGAGGGCAATCGCGGCACCTGGGTGATTGTCGTCACGGAAATTCCGTATCAGGTGCAGAAGTCGCGCCTGATCGAGAAGATCGCCGAATTGCTGCTGGCCAAGAAGCTACCGCTGCTTGACGATATTCGCGATGAATCTGCGGAAGATATCCGCATTGTTCTGGAGCCGAAGAACCGCACCGTTGATCCGGAATTGTTGATGGAATCGCTGTTCAAGCTGACCGAGCTTGAAAGCCGCGTTTCGCTCAACATGAATGTGCTGTCGCACGGCAAGGTGCCGAATGTGCTGTCGCTGGGCGGCGTGCTGCGCGAATGGCTGGAACACCGCAAGGAAGTTCTGGTCCGTCGCTCGCAATATCGTCTGGCCGAGATCGAACGGCGTCTGGAAATCCTCGGCGGCTTCCTGATTGCCTATCTCAATCTGGATGAAGTCATCCGCATTATCCGCGAGGAAGACGAGCCGAAGCAGGAATTGATGCGGACATTCGAACTGACGGATGTTCAGGCCGAGTCGATCCTCAATATGCGCCTGCGTTCGTTGCGCAAGCTCGAGGAATTCGAGATCCGCAAGGAATTTGACGCCCTGACGGTTGAAAAGGCCGATATCGAAGGACTGCTCGCTTCCGGCACACGCCAGTGGAAGAAGATCAGCGCCGAGATCAAGGCGGTGCGTGAGAAGTTCGGTCCCGCAACCAAGCTCGGCAAGCGCCGCACGAATTTCGCCGAAGCGCCGACACACGATCTGGAAGACATCCACAATGCGATGATCGAGCGCGAGCCGGTCACGATTGTCGTGTCGGAAAAGGGCTGGCTGCGTGCGATGAAGGGCCATATGGCCGACTTCTCGACACTCTCCTTCAAAGAAGGCGACAAGCTGAAGCTGGCTTTCCATGCGGAAACCACTGACAAGCTTCTGTTCTTCACGACCGGCGGCAAGTTCTTCACCATCGGCGCCAATACGCTGCCGGGCGGCCGTGGCCATGGCGAGCCGATCCGCATTCTGGTCGATATGGAAAACGATCAGGACATTCTGACGGCCTTCGTTCACGATCCATCGGCAAAGCTGCTGCTGGTTTCGCATGAGGGCAATGGTTTCATCGTTCCGGAGAACGAAGCCGTCGCCAATACCCGCAAGGGCAAGCAGGTGATGAATGTGAAGGCGCCGGACGAGGCGAAGATTTGCACGCGTGTCTCCGGCGATCATATCGCGGTCGTTGGCGAAAATCGCAAGATGGTTGTCTTCCCGCTTGCGGAAATCCCGGAAATGACACGCGGCAAGGGTGTTCGTCTGCAAAAATACAAGGATGGCGGCATTTCCGACATTCGCACATTTGCGATGGCCGAAGGTCTCTCCTGGCAGGATTCGGCAGAACGGACCTTTACGCGCAACAAGGAAGAACTCGTCGAGTGGATTGGCGCTCGCGCTTCCGCTGGGCGCGTTGTCCCGAAGGGTTTTCCGCGTTCGGGCAAGTTTTGACAGGCACAGTAGCCCTCATCCTGAGGAGGTGCCCTGAGCGGAGCGAAGGGAACCGTCTCGAAGGATGTGGGTGACAAGTGCAGACCCTGTGCGTTTTCCCTCAGCCCTTCGAGACGCCGTTTTCAACGGCTCCTCAGGATGAGGGAAAATGGCTCTGCCCATCTTGGGCGAGCAATATCAGGAAAACGCTACGTTATCCTTCAAACCGCTGCCAGCCACGGGGGCCGAGATGTTCCTGCGGCGTGAAGCGGATTTTGTACTGCATCTTGCGCGATCCCTCGACCCAATAGCCGAGATAGACATGCGGCAAGCCTGCGGCTCGCGCCCGTTCGATATGGTCGAGAATCATATAGGTGCCAAGCGAACGGTCGTGCATATGCGGCGAGAAGAACGAATAGACCATAGACAGGCCGTCGGCCATCACATCGGTCAGCGCCACGGCAATCAACTCGCCGTCGCCCTTGGGATCGATAAAACTGTCAGGGCCGCGACGGCGATACTCGATGATCTGCGTGTTGACGTGGGTATCTTCAACCATCATCGCATAATCGAGCACGGTCATGTCCGACATGCCGCCTGAACGGTGGCGCGCATCGAGATAATCACGAAACAGCGCATATTGTTCGGTGCTGGGCTGCGCCTTGTGCACGCGACCAACCAGATCACGATTCTGGTTCCAGACGCGGCGCATATTGCGCGTCATCTCGAACTCTCCCGCCAGAATGCGCACGGAAACGCAGGCGCGGCAAAGCTCGCAGGCCGGACGATAGGCGATGTTCTGGGAGCGACGGAAGCCGCCTTGTGTCAGGAGATCGTTGATCTCATTGGCTTTATCGCCCACGAGATGCGTAAAGACTTTGCGCTCCATCTGCCCGTCGAGATACGGACAGGGCGACGGGGCCGTCAAAAAGAACTGCGGAGACTGTTGCGGTTGATGGGTCATTCAATATCCACGAAATGGCAATACCGAAACCATCACGATATCTGACAAGGATCGAACCGACGGCGCGAAACGTCAAGTGGCATTTTGCGCAGCCGGCTCTGAATTTTTTTGATCTTAGAGCGCATGCCGAAAAGTGCGAAGCGGTTTTCGGGACAAAATGCGCGTCAAAGAAATGATTTAATTGAACTGTGTTTCCCTCCACATCGGTTGGTGTCGGGAAACACGAAACTGTCTTTGAGCGCGATCTTAACGATCCGAACGGATGACCGCCGTGCCCAGCAGAAGATCGTGCACCGTGCGCTTGCGGTCGAGGACCAGCGTTGCCAGCAGGATCAGCGGCGTCAGCACGACATTGAGACCCCAGAACAGCACCGAGTGAACGATAGCGAGCATCGGGTCGACCATGCCGCCTTCAAGCCGGACGAGCTTGAGGTTCATCATCTGCATGCCCTTTGTGGCCTGCTGCGGGCCGCCCATGGTGCGCGAAACATAGATCAGCGCCACGATGGGGAACATGATGCCGTAAAGCATCCAGCCGATGCCAAGCGTCAGTATGCCGAACAGCGCAATGATGATTGCGGCCGGGATACACAGCAGAAAGACGATGAGATAATCGATGAGAAAAGCCATCATCCGGCGCGTACGCACGCCTTCGAAGAAAGCCCGGCTGTCGTAACGCGGAGCCATGATCTCGCCGTGCAGAATATGGTCGGACATTTTTCCTTCCAGTCGTTTAAAAAGACAACCGGAGACAAGACAACGTCCGGCGTCGCTCCGCCTTCCGGGCGGAACGTTACCAACATGGTAAATGAAGTGGGCCGTTTCAAGGAAGCTGCCAGAGAAAGCACGGGCAACCTGTCGGTGTCTGACATAAAAGACGCTATGCCAGGGCTACGAAGGGCCCGTTGCTCTTTATTCAGACACTCAGACTAACCGCGCTGTTTCAGCTTTTCAGCGACCTCAATTGCGAAATAGGTGAGGATGCCGTCGCAACCGGCGCGCTTGAAAGCCAGAAGGCTTTCCATCATCACCTTTTCTTCGTCGATCCAGCCATTGATACCGGCGGCCTTGATCATCGCGTATTCACCCGACACCTGATAGGCATAGGTGGGCAGGCGGAATTCGCTTTTCAGCCGGTGGATGATGTCGAGATAGGGCATGCCAGGCTTGACCATCAGCATGTCCGCGCCCTCGGCAATATCCTGTTCGGCTTCGCGCACCGCTTCTTCCGGGTTTGCCGGATCGAGATAATAGGTTTTCTTGTCGCCTTTCAGCAGGCCCTGCGTGCCAATGGCTTCGCGATAAGGACCGTAGAAAGCCGATGCGAATTTCGTCGCATAGGACATGATCGGGATATGGTGATAGCCGTTCTCGTCCAGCGCCTGACGGATCGCGCCGATACGGCCGTCCATCATGTCGGATGGCGCGATGATATCGGCACCGGCTTCAGCCTGCGAAAGCGCGCCGCGCACAACCATGGCCACGGATTCGTCATTGACGATCTCGCCATCGCGCAAAATGCCGTCATGGCCGTGCGTGGTGAAGGGATCGAGCGCGGCATCGGTGATGATACCAATCTCCGGTACTTCCTTCTTGATCGCGCGCACGGCACGGTTGATCAAATTGTCGGGGCTGGCGACAAATGCGCCGTCATCCGTCTTCACTTCCGCCTTTTCGCGCGGGAAGGGGGCAATGGCAGGAATGCCAAGCTTGGCGGCTTTCTCGGCCATGCGCACCGCCATATCGACCGAATAGCGCTCCACACCCGGCATTGCTTCCACTGGTTCGGAAACGCCGTTTCCGTAGGTGAGGAAGAATGGCAGGATCAGATCGTCCACCGTCAGTTGCGTTTCCTGCACCAGCCTGCGCGACCAGTCGGCCTTGCGCATACGGCGCAAACGGCAACTGCCGGTCACGTCATCGACATGTCTGCCGATATGAGGGGGGAGATATTTGGATTGACGGTCGCTCATTGAATTATTCCCGAGAATGGAAGCCGCGATGCAAATGCAATCAAAGGGCTGACTTCGGATGCGCACCGTTTATCACGGGAAAAGTGGTGAAACCAAGAAGATTGGCCGGTACGCACCTGTGTGGGATTGACGCGGGGCGTCTCACTTTCTACCCATTTGTTGGAACGGGAGACAAGATATGCAGATTGACTTTGGCGGTGGCGGCGAAATCAGCTTTGAACGCAAGGGAAAAGCCGGTCTGGTCAAGCTGACGCGGACCGCAGCGCTTAACGCGCTGACGCACAAGATGATTCTGGCGCTCGACCGCGCATTGCAGGCCTGGGAAGACGATCCGGAAGTCGCCTGCGTGATTCTCGAAGGCGAGGGCCGGGCATTCTGCGCTGGCGGCGATGTCGTCGCGGCTTACAAGGCTGGCCGTGAGGGAACGCCCGCTTACGATTTCTTCCGTGACGAATATCGGCTCAATGCCCGCATAGGCCGATTCCCCAAGCCTTATATCTCGTTGATCAACGGGATTATCATGGGCGGCGGCGCCGGCATTTCGGTGCATGGCTCGCACCGTATCGTGACCGAAAACACCATGTTCGCCATGCCGGAAACGGGAATCGGCTTCTTTCCCGATGTCGGTGGAAGCGCGTTCCTGCCGCATCTCCACGACAATTTCGGATATTATCTTGCCTTGACGGGCAACCGCATTCGCTGGGGCGATTGTCTCCAGAGCGGAATTGCCACCCACGCAGTTGCGGCCAGCGACCTGCACGACCTGCGCGATGATCTCATCGCGACTGCGGATATCGATGCGGCCCTGACGCGCAGCCAGTACCCGGATTTCGAAACATCCGCCGATACGCGGCATGTGATCAATGAGTGCTTTTCCGGTGCGACGCTCGCCGATTGCCTGCATTTGCTGGACAAGGCCGCAGCTTCGGGCAGCAAACCGGCGACGGATATTTTGAATGTGATCGCAACGCGGTCGCCGACCAGCGTGGCAGTGACCTTCCGGCAAATCGCCGACGGGCGTCCGCTCGACCTCGATGATTGCATGCGGATGGAATATCGCATCGCCAGCCGGATGCTTGAAGCCCACGACTTCTATGAAGGCGTGCGGGCGTTGCTGATCGACAAGGATGGCGCGCCGTCCTGGCAACCGGCTTCCATCGAGGATGTGAAACCGGAACAGGTAAACGCCTATTTCGTCAATCTTGGCGAAAAGGAACTGACGTTCTCATGAGGAATTGCTGATGCATATGGATGAGCTGCGCCAGCACGCGCAACCGACCGGCCTCGAATGGACATTTACCTGGTTCATTCGATTGCTGGCGCTTACCGCGCTGGCGAGCGGCGTTCTCTATTGGGTGCGGCTCATCGGTATTCATCCGGGATTGCTCTGGCGGTTCGATCTGATGCCATGGATGTGGCAGACCGCCGTTGTCGCGCTGGCTGTGTTAATGCCGGTTGCTGCAACGGGTCTCTGGATGCGGGCAACCTGGGGCCCGGTGCTCTGGTTCGTCGCCGCAATCGGCGAGATCAGCATCTATTCGGTTTTCGAGCGAAACTTTGAAAGCAGACCGCTGACGGTTACGTTCAATGCGCTGTGCATCGTCATTTATATCGTGTTCCGCGTCCTGCTGGTTCTGGAAAAACGGCGGCAGGCAAAGGCCAGCATTTCCGCCTGATCGCGGGAGCAGGTAAGTAAACATTAAGCCTGAATTTGCATTCCTCTCGGTAAGCTACTGTTAAGTCTGACTTTTAAGTCGAATTTTATGCATCTCCCCTAAAGTCCTCTCAAGACAGCGAGAAACATCGCTGCATAAAACAGGAAGAGAGCTGCATCGAGGATTTCCCGAATGCGGCTCCGACAGAGAGGCAAAGACAATGATGAATGCTCAGCGCAAGATCGACGCTCCGCTTTATGCTCCGGAAGCCGCACTCCGCAGCCTGTATCTGGAAGCCCTTCAGCTGGTAGAGCGTCTGCACCGCCGCCTGCTCGATGTTGTGAAGGATGAGTTCGACCGCAACGGTCAGCTCGACATCAACGCAACCCAGGCGCTGTTGCTCTTCAACATTGGCAATTCGGAACTGACCGCCGGTGAACTGCGCTCGCGTGGTTATTATCTCGGCTCGAATGTTTCCTACAACCTCAAGAAGCTTGTCGAAATGGGCTTCATTCATCACCAGCGTTCGCGTGTTGACCGCCGTTCGGTGCGTGTCAGCCTGACCGACAAGGGCAATGAGATCGCCAATCAGGTTGCCGCTCTTTACGAACGTCACGTCCTGTCCATCGAACAGGTCGGCGGAATTCAGGTTGAAGAATTCATGGCGATGAACAAGTCTCTGCAGCGCCTCGACCGCTTCTGGAACGACAGCATCGCTTATCGTCTCTGATAAATCGATCAGTGTTCCGGGAAGTTTGTTGCAGAACGGACACAACAGACCTGCATTTGCTGAAACGGATGGGCAATTATGCTTCGATCTTGATGCGCGTGGCTTGCAAACTGGGCCGCGCGACATGATTAAGCCATAAAAACCGACATAAGCAGTTCTCAAGACTGCACGGGCAAGAATGTGCCATCTTCCAACAGGTCGGGAGATATAAGCGGGCGCGCATGTTTGCGGGTCGCCTATCGCCTTGACACCCTGTTGCTGATATTCTCGGACGACTGCCGCCGACATTGAGCTATGAGCGGCGCGCCTTTTTGGGACCAAGCAAATGACCAAAACTGACAAGAATGCCGAAGCTTTCAAAGTGGACCGCCGTCGCTTCCTGCGCGGTGCTGCAACAGCCGGCCTTTCCGTGGCAGCCTCGGCTTTTGCAACCTCGTCCTTTGCGCAACAGGCTTTTAACGATGTCCTCGCGTCGCCGCGGCGCGGTAACTGGGATGACCAGTTCGATGCGCGCGCGACAGGCGGCCAGAAGGTTGCGACCAACCAGCCGGTTCTGAGCCAGCAGACCATCGGCAATATTCAGGGCGCTATCGCACAATATACCGATATTGCCGGTCGCGGCGGCTGGCCGACGGTTCCGGGCAATGCAAAGCTTCAGCTTGGCGCAAACGACCAGTCGGTCCAGTATCTGCGCAAGCGCCTGATGGTTTCCGGCGATCTACCGCAGGGCGCTGGTCTTTCCAATGCGTTCGACACCTATGTCGATGCCGCAGTGAAGCGCTTCCAGTCGCGTCACGGTCTGCCCGCAGACGGCGTGATGGGCCAGTTCACCTATGCAGCGATGAATGTGGACGCCAATACGCGTCTCGGCCAGCTCCAGACCAATTTGCAGCGCCTGTCGCCGCTGGTCAGCGCCGGTATGCAGGAACAGCGCTTCGTGATGGTGAATATTCCCGCCGCACGGATTGAAGCCGTTGAAAACGGCGGTGTCATGCAGCGTCACACCGCCGTTGTCGGCAAGATCGACCGCCAGACCCCGATTCTCAATTCGAAGATTCACGAAGTTATTCTCAATCCTTACTGGACGGCGCCGAAGTCGATCATCCAGAAGGACATCATTCCGTTGATGCGGAAGGACCCGCAATATCTGGCCAAGAACAAGATCCGTCTTTACGATCAGTCGGGTCAGGAAGTTGCGCCGGAAACCATCGACTGGAACACGGATGATGCTGTGAAGCTGATGTTCCGTCAGGATCCGGGCAAGATCAACGCCATGTCCTCGACCAAGATCAACTTCCACAACCAGTATGCCGTCTACATGCACGATACGCCGCAGAAGAGCTATTTCAACAAGCTCATGCGTTTCGACTCGTCGGGCTGCGTGCGCGTGCAGAATGTTCGCGATCTGGACGTATGGCTGCTGAAGAACACGGCTGGCTGGGATCGTCAGAACATCGAAGAAACGATCCGTTCGGGCAACAATACGCCTATTCAGGTTGTTGATCCTGTGCCGGTGCACTTCGTTTATATCTCGGCCTGGTCAACTGGCGACGGTGTCGTGCAGTTCCGCGATGACATCTACAAGATGGACGGCGCGGCATCGCTGGCGCTTGGCACCGACACCTGA
This sequence comes from Brucella sp. 22210, assembly GCF_052045675.1. NCBI lineage: Bacteria > Pseudomonadati > Pseudomonadota > Alphaproteobacteria > Hyphomicrobiales > Brucellaceae > Brucella > Brucella sp. 22210. The sequence continues at coordinate 65,556 of NZ_JBQEPD010000005.1, read as the reverse complement.
TTATTCGGTATTTCTTACTGAGCAAGAGCCGCCTCGAACATTCGGGGCGGCTTTTTTAGTTCTAAAACCTATATCAAATCGGTTTGCCGCATTTTGGAACATGCTTTTCGCTTTGCGGCCATTGGCCTAGGGCATTCAAGTGTGATAATGCGCCTCATCCAATAGCTTTTACCGGCTGACCCGGAGGGTGTGAAAATGTCTCAAGCCAACGCCGCCGCCAAGAATGCGTTTTCCGACGCTTTCTTCAATGCAAGCCTCGAGGACATCGATTCCGAAATTTTCGGTGCAATTCGCAACGAACTCGGTCGTCAGCGCCATGAAATCGAGCTGATCGCTTCGGAAAACATCGTCTCGCGCGCTGTTCTTGAAGCGCAGGGCTCCATCCTCACCAACAAATACGCCGAAGGCTATCCGGGCAAGCGCTATTATGGCGGCTGCCAGTATGTGGACGTGGTGGAAGAACTGGCGATCGAACGCGCCAAGAAGCTCTTCGGCTGCGAATTCGCCAATGTTCAGCCGAATTCCGGCAGCCAGATGAATCAGGCCGTGTTCCTGGCTCTGCTTCAGCCCGGCGACACCTTTATGGGTCTCGACCTCAATTCGGGTGGTCACCTGACGCACGGTTCGCCGGTCAACATGTCGGGCAAGTGGTTCAATGTCGTGTCTTATGGCGTCCGTCAGGATGACCATCTGCTGGATATGGACGAAGTGGCTCGTCTCGCCCGCGAAAACAAGCCAAAGCTGATTCTCGCTGGCGGCACTGCCTATTCGCGCGTCTGGGACTGGAAGCGTTTCCGTGAAATCGCCGATGAAGTCGGCGCTTATCTCATGGTCGATATGGCGCATATTGCCGGTCTGGTTGCCGGTGGCCAGCACCCGTCGCCAATCCCGCATGCCCATGTCTGCACGACGACGACGCACAAGTCCCTGCGCGGCCCGCGCGGCGGCATGATCCTGACCAACGACGCCGATCTGGCGAAGAAGTTCAATTCGGCTGTATTCCCCGGTCTTCAGGGCGGCCCGCTGATGCACGTCATCGCTGCTAAGGCGGTTGCCTTCGGTGAAGCGCTGAAGCCTGAATTCAAGCTTTATGCAAAGAACGTCGTCGACAATGCGCGCGCTCTCTCGGAAGAACTGAAGTCGCATGGCCTCGATATCGTTTCCGGCGGCACCGACAACCATCTGATGCTGGTTGATCTGCGTCCGAAGAACGCAACGGGCAAGCGTGCGGAAGCCGCTCTTGGCCGCGCCAACATCACCTGCAACAAGAACGGCATTCCGTTCGACCCTGAAAAGCCGTTCGTCACCTCCGGCGTTCGCCTCGGCACGCCAGCCGGTACCACGCGCGGCTTCGGCGTAACCGAATTCAAGGAAATCGGCTCGCTGATCGCTGAGGTTCTCGACGGTCTGAAGGTTGCTAATTCCGACGAAGGCAATGCCGCTGTCGAACAGGCTGTGAAGGAGAAGGTCGTCGCTCTGACCGACCGTTTCCCGATGTATGGCTATCAGGGATAATCAGCCCCTGAAAGAAGAGTATCGAAAGCCCCGTTCAACCTTGTTGAGCGGGGCTTTTTTGCCCGTCATATCCGGTGCGCCGCATTCGGTAGGTTGATTGGCGCAGATCAGCTATGATCTATAGGAATCAGTCTTCGAAGAGTTAAGTGAAAGAGTTCTATGCGTTGTCCCTATTGCCAATCTGAAGATACGCAAGTGAAGGATTCCCGTCCTGCGGAGGACGGTGCAGTTATTCGCAGGCGTCGTGTCTGTTCGGTCTGCGGCGGGCGCTTTACGACATTCGAACGCGTTCAGCTTCGTGATCTGATGGTCGTGAAGAAGAGCGGACGCCGCGTGCCTTTCGATCGTGACAAGCTGACCCGCTCTATTGAAGTGGCGCTGCGCAAGCGTGATGTTGACAGCGAGCGTATCGAGCGCGCGATTTCGGGTATTGTGCGCCAGCTCGAAAGTTCGGGTGAGGCGGAAGTGACGTCCGACGAGATCGGCCGTCTGGCAATGGATGCCCTCAAGGGTGTGGACGACATTGCCTATATCCGGTTTGCATCGGTCTACCGCAATTTCAGCAAGGCCGTCGATTTCCATAACGTGATCGATGAGCTGGGAGCCCCCGATTCCGAGGACGATCTGGATAGATAGGCATGACCGCACTGGAACTACCGCATTCGCAGGTGACCTCGGATGATATCCGCTTCATGGAAGCGACGATCCGTTATGCCCGCCGTCACAAGGGATTGACGGGAACAAATCCATCTGTCGGTACGCTGATCGTCAAGGACGGCGTCATTATCGGGCGCGGCGTCACGGCAGTTGGCGGCAGGCCGCATGCCGAACCGCAGGCACTTGCCGATGCGGGCGAGGCGGCGCGTGGCGCAACGGCCTATGTCACGCTGGAACCTTGCGCTCATCATGGTCGCACGCCGCCTTGTGCCGAAGCGCTGGTGCGTGCCGGTGTGGCCCGTGTTGTCGTAGCGGCCACTGATCCAGACGACCGGGTTAGCGGCAAGGGCTTTGCCATCCTGCGCGAAGCGGGCATTGAAGTGGTGCCGGGCGTCCTCGCTGAAAAGGCCGCCAATGATCTCGCAGGCTACTTGAATCGATCTTCCAGAAAACGCCCGGAAGTGATTCTGAAACTTGCACTTTCCGCCGATGGCATGATCGGTAAAAGAGGCGAAGGTCAGGTCCCGATTACCGGTCCGGTGTCACGCGCGCAGTCGCACATCTTACGGTCGCAAACCGATGTTATCCTGATTGGTATCGAAACAGCACTCGCTGACGATCCGGTTTTGAACTGTCGTCTGCCGGGGCTGGAACAACGCTCACCCATACGGGTTGTGCTGGATGGCGGGCTTCGTTTGCCCCTGTCATCCAAGCTGGTTCAATCGGCAGATGCGCAGCCGCTCTGGATCGCTTGCAGCGAAGAAGCATCGCCGGAACGGCGCTATGAGCTGAAGGCGGCGGGGTGCCGCATTCTGGCGACCGAGACAGATGACTGTCGAATTGCGTTGCCGGAGTTGATGGACGATCTTGCCGCGCAGGGGATTGGTTCTGTTCTTGTGGAAGGCGGCGCGGGCGTCGCAAAGAGCTTTCTGGATGAAAAGCTGGTTGACCGCCTGATCACCTTTCGCTCGCCAATAGAAATTGGTACTGCCGATGGGGTTGCCGTGCCCGGTCTTGAAACCCATATCGCAGAAGAATTCAAAATTCTCAGACAGGCGCGTTACGGTGACGATGCCTTTGCGGAATATGTAAGGAAGACTTGATGTTCACAGGCATAATTACCGATATCGGCAAGGTTGACCGGATCAAGCCGCTGAATGAAGGCGTGCTGCTGCGTATCGAAACCGTCTATGACCCAGAAACGATCGAGCTTGGCGCTTCGATTGCATGTTCCGGTGTTTGCCTGACTGTCGTTGCACTGCCGGAAAAGGGCACCAATGCCCGCTGGTTCGAAGTCGAGGCATGGGAAGAGGCTCTGCGTCTCACCACCATTTCCACCTGGGAAAATGGAACAAACATCAATCTGGAGCGCTCGCTGAAGCTTGGCGACGAAATGGGCGGACATCTCGTTTCCGGCCATGTCGATGGACAGGCCGAAATCGTTGAACGCAAGGACGAGGGCGACGCGGTGCGCTTTACCCTGCGTGCGCCGGAAGAACTGGCGCCATTCATCGCCCAGAAGGGTTCGGTCGCACTGGACGGCACGTCGCTGACGGTCAACGGTGTGCACGGTAATGAATTTGACGTTTTGCTCATCCGTCATTCGCTGGAAGTGACCACCTGGGGACAGCGAAAAGCGGGCGACAAGGTGAATATCGAGATCGACCAGCTCGCACGCTATGCGGCAAGGCTTGCGCAATATCGGAAATAGGCTTACAGCCTAAAATTCCAGGCTGTAAAAGCATATCCCGATTTGAGCGTTGACCGCAGGTGTTGCGGTCCGCAAAATTTGTCATGGAGTTTCTCATGTCCGATCACGAGGCGCATGCGCCGCATTTGCTTATTGTTGAAGCGCGTTTCTACGACGATCTAGCCGATGCGCTTCTTGATGGCGCAAAGGCAGCCCTTGACGATGCGGGCGTGACCTATGACGTCGTGACCGTACCGGGCGCGCTGGAAATTCCGGCTACCATTTCCTTCGCCCTCGACGGCGCAGACAATGGCGGCACCGACTATGACGGCTATGTCGCCCTTGGCACGGTTATCCGCGGCGAAACCTATCATTTCGACATCGTTGCAAACGAATCCTGCCGTGCGCTGACGGATCTCGCGGTTGAAGAAAGCCTTGCCATCGGCAATGGCATTCTGACCGTCGAAAATGACGAGCAGGCATGGGCGCGTGCGCGCCGTACTGACAAGGACAAGGGCGGTTTTGCTGCCCGCGCCGCACTGACCATGATTGACCTGCGTAAGAAATTCGGAGCCTGAATATTATGAGTTCTTCCGCAGAAGGTCGCCCGACACCAAACCTGCCGCGTACGGCGAACAAGCGTGGCGTTGCCCGCCTTGCGGCTGTACAGGCGCTCTACCAAATGGACGTTGCCGGTACGGGCGTGATGGAAGTGGTCGCAGAATACGAAGCCTTCCGCCTCGGCAAGGAAGTGGACGGCACGCAATATCTTGATGCCGATCCGCAATGGTTCCGCGCTATCGTTGCCGGTGTTGTGGACAGCCAGCTGAAGCTCGATCCGATGATCCATCAGGCGCTGACCGAAGACTGGCCGCTGTCGCGTCTTGATTCCACGCTGCGCGCGATCCTGCGCGCCGGTGCATGGGAACTGACGTCGCGCAATGATGTGCCGACCGCTGTGATTGTCTCGGAATATGTCGATATTGCCAAGGCTTTCTACACTGAAGACGAGCCAAAGCTTGTCAACGCGGTGCTCGACCGCCTTGCCTTCGTTATTCGTGGCGAAAGCCGTGGGGCCAAGCCGCGCCATTAGTAACGGCTTATAGATCAGGATAAGAATAGAAAGGGCTGTGAGAAATCACAGCCCTTCTTTCATTGTATGCTGGCAAAGAACGGCTTGACGTTTGTTCAACCGTTTCGCATGTTGGTCATGCGGCATTGAGAATGACCGACTACAAGGGAACTTTCTAATTATTTGATTTCAAGGTGTTAAGTTCCTGATGAACCATACCGTTGAAGCCCGGTAAGACGTGGTGGCTTCAGGCGCTTTCCATGCCGCTCTAATCGGCCCGGGGAGGGGTTTTCGGGCCTTCATGCGCATATGCCTGCCGTTAATTACCCAGTATCGGATGTTTATCTGAGGTCGATCTGACGGTAGCCGGCGCAAACTCAATAGGAGTTGGCCTTTATGCAAATGGGAGTGGCAGTTTTACTTCTCGTTATTGCCTGCGGCGTGGTTTCCGTTCTTTTCGCCTTCTGGTCGATCCGTTCGATCCTGGCGGCTGATCAGGGAACGCCGCGTATGCAGGAAATCGCTGGCGCCATCCGCGAAGGTGCGTCGGCCTATCTCACACGACAATATTCCACGATTGCGATTGTCGGTGTCGTTGTGTTTCTCGCCGCATGGTATTTGCTGTCGCTGAGCGCCGCCATCGGCTTTCTCATCGGCGCAATTCTGTCCGGTGTCACAGGCTTTATCGGGATGCATGTTTCGGTGCGCGCCAATGTGCGCACAGCACAGGCCGCTTCCTTAAGCCTGGCAGGCGGACTTGAAATGGCTTTCAAGTCCGGTGCCGTTACCGGCCTTCTGGTGGCCGGTCTCGCGCTGCTGGGCGTATCCGTCTACTATTTCATTCTCACTGTCTGGCTGGGCTATGCGCCCGCCGACCGCACGGTTATCGATGCACTGGTGGCGCTCGGCTTTGGCGCATCGCTGATTTCGATCTTTGCCCGTCTGGGCGGCGGTATCTTCACCAAGGGTGCGGATGTTGGCGGCGATCTGGTCGGCAAGGTTGAAGCGGGTATTCCGGAGGACGATCCGCGCAATCCGGCAACCATCGCCGACAATGTGGGCGATAATGTCGGCGACTGCGCCGGTATGGCGGCCGATCTGTTCGAGACTTACGCCGTTACCGTGGTCGCGACCATGGTTCTGGGTGCAATCTTCTTCAACGGTTCGGACGTGCTGCCAAGCGTCATGCTCTATCCGCTGCTGATCTGCGGAGCCTGCGTGATCACGTCGATTGCCGGTACGTTCTTCGTCAAGCTTGGCGTCAACGGCTCGATCATGGGCGCTCTCTATAAGGGCCTGATCGTAACGGGTCTCTTGTCCATAATCGGGCTTGGGGTTGCCAACACGCTGACGATTGGCTGGGGCGAAATCGGCACCGTGGCCGGTAAGAGCATCACCGGCACCAATCTGTTCATCTGCGGTCTGATCGGTCTCATTGTGACGGGCCTGATCGTGGTGATCACCGAATATTATACCGGCACCAACAAGCGCCCGGTGAATTCCATCGCGCAGGCTTCCGTGACGGGGCATGGCACGAATGTCATTCAGGGCCTTGCAGTTTCGCTGGAATCAACCGCATTGCCTGCCATCGTAATCGTTGGCGGCATTATCAGCACCTATCAGCTGGCAGGTCTCTTCGGCACGGCCATTGCGGTCACGGCCATGCTGGGCATTGCCGGGATGATTGTGGCGCTTGATGCTTTCGGTCCGGTGACAGACAATGCCGGTGGTATTGCGGAAATGGCCGGTCTTGATCCGGAAGTGCGCAAGTCCACGGATGCGCTGGATGCCGTGGGCAACACGACCAAGGCTGTGACCAAAGGCTACGCCATCGGTTCGGCAGGCTTGGGCGCTTTGGTGCTGTTCGCGGCCTATTCCAACGACCTTGCTTACTTCGCGGCCAACGGCCAGACCTATCCGTATTTCGCGGATATGGGACCGGTATCGTTCGATCTGTCCAATCCCTATGTGGTGGCAGGTCTGATCTTCGGCGGTCTGATTCCCTATCTGTTCGGCGGCATGGCCATGACGGCTGTGGGTCGCGCAGGCGGTGCGGTGGTGCAGGAAGTTCGTCGCCAGTTCAAGGAAAAGCCGGGCATCATGACCGGCAAGGAACGCCCGGACTATGCGCGCGCGGTCGATCTTCTGACCAAAGCGGCAATCCGTGAGATGATCATTCCGTCGCTTCTGCCGGTGCTGGCACCGCTTGTGGTTTATTTCGGCGTGCTGCTGATTTCAGGCTCCAAGGCCGCTGCTTTTGCAGCGCTTGGCGCATCGTTGCTCGGCGTCATCGTCAACGGGCTTTTCGTGGCCATTTCCATGACTTCCGGTGGCGGTGCATGGGACAATGCCAAGAAGAGCTTCGAGGACGGCTTTACCGACGCCGATGGTGTGAAGCACCTGAAGGGTTCGGAAGCACACAAGGCTTCGGTAACGGGCGATACGGTTGGCGATCCCTACAAGGATACCGCTGGTCCGGCCGTCAATCCGGCGATCAAGATCACCAATATCGTCGCACTTCTGCTGCTTGCAGTGCTGGCGCATATGGCTTGATCAGGTTCTGAAAGGTCCAAAATAAAAAAAACCCGCCGAGAGGCGGGTTTTCTTTTGAATTCGATCTTGCAGTGATTAGCTGCCGCCAGGTCCGCCTGCGCCAGCACCTGGCACGGAGGTCGGGGCCTTGGAAACGCCCTGAATAACCTGACCGAGGAAGGTCTGGTCCTTGCCGCCGGTTGGCGTGGTGCGCGATACGAAATCGAACAGCTTGCCGTCCTTCATGCCATAATTGGCAATGTGCTGAACCTTGCCGTCCTTGTCGAAATAGATCGCAAGAATCTGACGGTCGACCAGCTTTGGCTTCATGAACTGCGCCATGCGGTGGCGCTTCTGCGAAATGTAGTAGAACACTTCATTATCGAAGGTTGCGGTGGTCGATGGCGTGCCGAGCGCCAGCAGAACCTGCTCGCGGCTGGAGCCGACCGGTACCGAATCAAGTGCCTGCTGATCGAGCACATAGCCTTCGGTCAGCGTTTCGGACGGGTTCAGCGTGGATGCGGTGTTGCATCCGACCAGTGCGGCCGAAAACAGAATTGCCGTACCAGCCAGAAGAGCACGCTGCTTGCGTGCACCTGATGATGCGCCGGAACGCACAGTTGAGAAAATCCGCTGCAACAAAGACCTCTCCATAATTCTATTATCAGCGCGGCACTTTCGCCGTCGGGAGAACTTCGGTAAACCACCTTGCTTCTATATGCAACTGGAACGGTCGTACAGGGATGATTCTCCAACTTTTCCGCCGCAAATCGAAGGCCAATGAGGCTATCGTGCTCCGCGTGTACGAGGCGATCGTGGCAGCGGCGCGGCAAAAACGGTTTTATGCACAATTTCATGTGCCGGATACGCCACTTGGCCGGTATGAGATGTTGTCGGTGCATATTTTCCTGACACTGCACCGTATGCGCGGTGACAATCAGGCTCTGATGGCGCTTGCTCAGGAAGTGGCCGACGAGTTTTTCAAGGATGTCGATCACTCGCTGCGCGAATTAGGAATCGGCGATCAGGGCGTTCCAAAACGCATGAAAAAACTCGCCCGCATGTTTTATGGCCGTGTGGCGACCTATGGTGCGGCGCTCGATACCGATGATGCGGAGGCGCTTGCCGCCGCATTGACGCGAAATATTAGGCCCGATCTGGAATTCTGGCCACAAGCTCGCCATTTAGGCGAATATGTTCTGCGTTGTCGCGACCGATTGCGGGCAATCGACGATAGTACACTGGTGGCTGGCGAGATTTCCTTTATGGATGCCGACGATCTGGCGCTGACGCATGACAATACCGAAGAGGCAAAACAAAATGACTGATAAACCGGCGCTGAGCTATCCCGTTCCGGTTCTGCACCTGCCCCAGAAGGGCGTGACAGTAACAATCGGCACCGATGAGAAAGAGCGCGCTCAGCTCGCCGCCAGCCATGCGCTTGAGGCGGTGAATTCGTTTTCGGCCGAATTTCTGCTGACGCCGTGGAAAAAGGACGGCATCCGCGTGCGCGGACGCATTGATGCGGAGATCGTGCAGGCCTGCGTCACCACGCTGGAACCGTTGACCAATGTGATTGCAGAAGAAGTCGACACGATTTTCGTTCCGGAAAATTCGCGTCTGGCCCGCGTTCAGCTCGATGAGAGCGGCGAAATGCTGCTCGATGCCGATGGTGCCGATAGTCCGGAAACCTTTGTCGGTGACCGGATCGACGTCGGTGTGGTTGCGGAAGAGTTTTTCGAACTGGCAATCGATCCTTATCCGCGCAAGCCCGGTCTGCCGGACGATGCCGAACCCCAGGTTTTTGGGGATGCGGATGATGAGGATGACAAGCCAGAGTCGCCCTTCGCAAAGCTTTCGGAATGGCACAAGAAGCCGTGATCAACGGTGATTTGCGACGAGTTTGAGAAAATATTGTTGTACGGCAACGTAAAACCACTATTTTCGCCAAAAAAGCCCTGCCGCGTCTTGAGCGCGGCCCGGGAGCAGGGATCGAACAGGAATAATCAAGAGTGGTAAAAATATCGATTGACGCGATGGGCGGTGATTTCGGTCCTGAAGTGGTCGTCCCCGGCGCGGCAAAGGCGCTTGAGCGCCATCCCGACATGCGTTTTATCTTTTTCGGTCTGGCCGGACAGGTCGAGCCGGTGTTGGCGCGCTTTCCGAAGTTGCAGGCCGCATCCGAGTTTCGTGCCTGTGAAGTTTCCATTGGTATGGACGACAAGCCCAGCCAGGCTCTGCGCAACGGGCGCGGCAAGTCCACGATGTGGAAGGCCATTGAGGCCGTGAAGACCGGCGAAGCCGATGCCTGTGTTTCTGCAGGCAATACGGGCGCACTCATGGCCATGTCGAAATTCTGCCTGCGGATGATGTCGGATGTTGAACGTCCGGCGCTTGCGGGCATCTGGCCGACGTTGCGTGGTGAAAGCATTGTGCTGGATGTCGGCGCGACGATCGGCGCCGATGCGCGCCAGCTGGTCGATTACGCCGTGATGGGCGCTGGCATGGCGCGCGCGCTGTTTGAAGTGCGCAAGCCGACGGTTGGCCTGCTGAATGTCGGCACGGAAGAGGTCAAGGGTCTCGACGAGATCAAGGAAGCCGGTCAGATCCTGCGCGATACACCGCTGGACGGTCTGGCATATTCCGGCTTCGTGGAAGGCAACGACATCGGCAAAGGTAGCGTCGATGTCGTGGTGACCGAAGGGTTCACCGGCAATATTGCTCTTAAAGCTGCCGAAGGCACGGCGCGTCAGATGGCGACATTGCTCCGCCAGGCCATGACCCGCACTTTGCTGGCCAAGATCGGCTATGTCTTTGCCAAGGGCGCTTTTGATCGCCTGCGCGAAAAGATGGACCCGAACAAGGTCAATGGCGGTGTGTTCCTTGGCTTGAGCGGCATCGTCATCAAGAGCCATGGCGGCGCGAATGCTGAAGGCTTCTGCTCGGCGGTTGAAGTGGGCTACGACATGGTGCGCAATCGTCTTCTGGAAAAGATTGAAGCCGATTTGGCGCATTTTCACCACAGTCACCCGCATGTTTCGTCCAGTGAAGGCGGCGAAGCGGCCAAATAATTATTTGCCCCTCCAGTGGGCGCGGATTTCGACGGTGCGGGCAACAGCCTCGTTCCGTTCGTATATGAGGACAGGAATAAAAAATGATACGATCTGTCGTGCGGGGTATCGGTTCGGCATTGCCGAAGCGGGTCATGAAAAACACCGACTTTGAGGGTGTCATAGAGACCTCGGACGAATGGATCGTGCAGCGCACGGGCATTCGCGAACGCCATATTGCCGGCGATGACGAAACCACGGTTTCGCTGGGCGCAGCCGCCGCGCGTGCGGCAATCGAAAATGCAGGATTGCAGCCATCGGATATCGATCTTGTTCTGGTCGCCACCTCGACGCCGAACAACACATTCCCGGCCAGCGCTGTGGAAATCCAGCGCGAGCTTGGCATCACTTCGGGCTTTGCTTTCGACATGCAGGCTGTGTGCAGCGGCTTTATCTATGCCATCACGACAGCCGATCTTTATATTCGCGGCGGCATGGCCGAGCGCGTTCTGGTCATCGGCGCGGAAACTTTCTCGCGTATTCTCGACTGGACCGACCGCACGACCTGCGTTCTGTTTGGCGACGGCGCAGGCGCTGTGGTGCTGGAAGCTGCCGAAGGCAAGGGTCTGACCTCGGACCGTGGCGTTCTGGCTGCAAATCTGCGCTCGGACGGCAGCCACAAGGAAAAGCTCTATGTGGATGGCGGCCCTTCGACGACGCAAACTGTTGGCCACCTGCGCATGGAAGGCCGTGAAGTCTTCAAGCACGCTGTGGGCATGATCACCGACGTTATTGAAGCTTCTTTCGCGGAAACGGGCCTTACAGCAGACGATATCGACTGGTTTGTGCCGCATCAGGCCAACAAGCGCATCATCGACGCTTCGGCCAAGAAGCTGAATATCGCCGAGAGCAAGGTCGTCATTACTGTTGACCGGCACGGCAACACTTCAGCTGCATCGGTGCCGCTGGCGCTGGCGACAGCTGTTGCGGATGGCCGGATCAAGAAGGGCGATCTGGTCCTTCTCGAAGCCATGGGTGGCGGATTTACATGGGGTGCGGTTTTGCTGCGCTGGTAAGCCAATTGCCCCAAAATGAGGGCGCTCTGTCACGTTGGAAATCGGATCAGAAAAGAAAAGCAATAAAATTGATCCGCCGCGAGGGAACTCGCGGCTTGACCGAGCCGCTTTTATTTGTGTAACGTCCTGTCACGTAAGGATATTATCTGTTCAAACGCTAACCAGGTGGGTTCGGTTATGGGAGGTAAAACGGTCACGCGGGCTGATCTGGCAGAGGCTGTTTACCGTAAGGTCGGTCTTTCCAGAACGGAGTCGGCGGCTTTGGTCGAGATGATTCTCGACGAGGTCTGTGACGCAATCGTCAATGGCGAAACAGTGAAGCTGTCGTCATTTGCCACTTTTCAGGTCCGCGACAAGAACGAGCGTATCGGTCGCAATCCGAAGACCGGCGAAGAAGTACCAATTCTTCCGCGACGCGTGATGACCTTCAAGGCTTCCAATGTTCTCAAGCAGCGTATTCTGCAGGAACATCAGAAGCGCGAAACCAAGAGCAAATAATACGGATCGATGCCGCCCCAGTTTCCTCGGGCGGCATTTGTTTTTTCAGCTCGGGTGCAAAAGGCAGCGGTTTGCGCGTTCTGGCGCATAGCGCGTAATGACGGGTTCACGCTGCCGTCTCACTTCACTTACTCGCGGTTCGGTGGTCTGCTTCGCTGCAAGGTGGGGCAGCTTTGCGCATTTAAACTGGGGTGAGTTTGTATTTAAGGACTGTCTACTGTGCCTCACCCATGTGAAGGGATGCGTATAAAGCTCTGATATTATATAATGGATATAGTGGAACGAATCATTTCGCTAATATTCGAATCCGAGAGCGCATAGGCTTTTCGGAAAGAGTTTCAGCGTGAAACGCCATCGGGTTTCAATCGGCGTTCGGACAGTATAAGTAGGCCACGGTTTTTGAAAAACTGGTGGCATTCCGCCTTATTGTCACTGTCTGCGTATCGTGCGGACCGCAAGGGGAATTTCAAAGCCTATACGGGTCGCTCGGTGAGCGGGCCGTTGCTGCTGGAAAGGGCAGGTGGATGGACAAGAGCCCTGATGCATTCAGGACGATCAGTGAAGTTGCGGAGGATCTCGATCTTCCCCAGCATGTGCTGCGTTTCTGGGAAACGCGCTTTACACAGATCAAGCCGATGAAGCGTGGCGGCGGTCGCCGCTATTATCGTCCAATCGATGTCGAGCTGCTCAAGGGCATTCGTCATCTGCTCTACGATCAAGGCTATACGATCAAGGGTGTGCAGCGTCTGCTGCGCGAAAACAATCCACAGTTCATCATTGCTCTCGGCAATGGCGATGTGCAGGCCATTGAAGTCATTACGCGCCAGAAACAGGCCGCGGCTGACAAGCGTGCGGCCGAAGAAGCTGCCGATAATGAAATGGCCCTGCCAAGCGGCATCAAGGCCCCGCAGCCCTCGCGCAAGCTGTTCGGTTTGTTGAAGGGCGAAGATGACGGCCCCATTGGCGCCGATGGCAAGCGCCCGTCCAAGGACAATCGCTCGCTTTTGCAGGAAGCGCTTTTCGATCTTCTGGAATGCAAGCGATTGCTGGATCAGGTGCGCTAGAGCATTTCCAGCAAAAGTGCGAAGCGGTTTTGCGTAGGATAATGCGTGAAAACAAATGGATAGAGCGGTTCCGACGATTCTGTTAAAACAGGAACCGCTCTTGGCCAAGCGGAAAGTGAGAAGGGAGGCTGGAGCCTCCCTTCTTTTTATCGTCAGCTGGACGAGAGTTTCAGTCCGATGATGCCCGCGAGGATGAGCATAACGCTTGCAACGCGGAAGAAACTTGCAGCTTCCCCAAGAATGAAGATGCCGACGACGAAAGCGCCGACCGCGCCGATGCCGGTCCAGATCGCATAGGCCGTGCCAAGAGGCAGGCTGCGCATGGCGATTGAAAGCAGCAGAAAACTGCCGATCATCGTGACCAGTGTGATGATGCTGGGCGTCAGAAGGGAGAAGCCTTCCGACTTCTTCATGAAGAATGCCCAGACGACTTCAAGGATGCCGGCGATAGCCAGATAGACCCATGCCATTGTGAGTGCTCCATATTTGGAAATGGGTAAAATCAGAGACTTAGACTGTTTCGATGAATCAGTTTCTAAAGGTCAGATGTGGTTCGCGCTGCCTGTTGCGAGAACGTGAAGCGCACGAAATCGCCAAGGCTGGCCGCGTGGCCGCCAATAAGTCTGGACCTGACGATATGTTTGGTGGCGAATTGTTCGATTGGCCGTGACATAGGATACTCCTATGGGGCCGTCCCCTATGCGAACACAGGCACGGGTCGTCCCGCGCGCCATTTAAATAAGGTCTTAGCTGGGTTGTGGCAAGGTGCATAAGGATATTCTTGCCAACATAAACTTGATCACCACAGTCGTAGATCGGCGGCTATTTTCGGTTATCCTGTCATTCTTACTCACAATTATGCCGGGAGATCGATCGATGACCATCTCAAGACGTAATTTTATTGTTGCAGCATCTGCTGCCAGTGCGGGGATGGCGCTTTCGCCGCTGGACCTCGCAAGAGCAGCAGCCGACACGGGCAGTTCCAACGTGCAAAAGCCGTCACAAGTTGAAAATCCGGGTTTCCATCGCTTCCAGCTCGGTGAATTTGAAATCACCACACTGTCCGATGGACGCCGGGCAAGTGAAGCGCCCGAGAAAACCTATGCGATCGATCAGGATCCGAAGGAAGTCGCAGCGCTGCTTGAACAGAACATGCTGCCTGCCGACCGGTTCGTGAACAGCTTTACGCCGGTGCTGATCAACACCGGCAAGGACCTTGTCCTTTTCGATACGGGCATGGGCGCTGGCGCACGCACAAACGGGCAGGGGAAGCTTATCAGTGCACTGGAAGCGTCGGGTTACAAGGCCTCGGATGTTTCGCTCGTGGTGCTCAGCCATTTCCATGGCGATCACATTGGCGGCCTGATGGAAGATGGTAAGCCTGCCTTCGCCAATGCCCGTTACGCTGCTGGGCAGAAAGAGTTCAATTTCTGGACCGACCCCGCGCGGCTGGACAGCACGATGAAGGGCGGTGCCGAGCTTGTCGGCAAGAACGTGAAGCCACTGGTCGAGAAGACGACGTTTCTGGAAGACAACAGCGAAGTCGTCTCAGGCATTCACGCTCTCGCAGCGTTCGGGCACACACCCGGCCATTTGATATTCCGCGTCGAATCCGGCGGCAAACAGTTGATGCTGATTTCCGACACCGCCAATCATTTTGTCATCACGTTACAACGGCCCGAATGGCATGTGGCCTTCGATGTGGACAAGGAGACCGCCGTCACGACGCGCAAGCGCGTCTTCGACATGCTGGCGACCGAACGGCTGCCGTTCTCGGCTATCACATGCCGTTCCCGTCAGTGGCCTATCTTGAGAAGGATGGCGCGGGCTACCGCTATACGCCTGAGACGTACCAGCTTCAGGATAAGTAGTCCCGTTCAGCGTCCGCCTGCGACATCGATAAACGAGCCGGTGGTGTAGCCGGGGGCGTCGTTGAGCAGCCAATAGATGGCTTCAGCGACCTCTTCGGCTTTTCCGGCTCGTCCCATCGGGGTTCCGGCACCCAGCTGTACCGCCCGGTCGGGATTGCCCCCGCTGGCGTGGATTTCCGTTTCGATCAGTCCGGGGCGGACCGCATTGACGCGGATGCCCTTGGGCGCAAGCTCACGCGACAGGCCGATGGTCAGAGTGTCGAGCGCGCCCTTGGCACCCGCATAATCGACATATTCGAACGGCGAGCCGAGCTTTGCCGCCATCGAGGAAACGATGACGATGGAACCGCCTGGCTGAAGGCGACGCGCCGCTTCGCGTGCGCAGAGATAGGTGCCGTAGACATTGACATCGAACATGGTGCGCAGGCGCTCTGCACTCATGTCGGCGAGCGGCATGGTCTGCGCGACGATGCCTGCATTGAGCACGACGCCGTGTAACTCGCCGAACTCCTGCTCTGCGTCGTTATAGATGGAAAGCACATCTTCTTCGCGGGAAATATCGCCTTGCAGGGCGATGGCTTTAGCACCTGCGCACTTCAAGCTGTCGGTGGTTTCCGCTGCGGCTGCGGCGTTTCCTGCATAATTGAGGGCTATCGACCAGCCGTCTGCTGCACATCGCAACGCTGTTGCCTTGCCGATGCCGCGGCTGCCGCCGGTGATCAGAACGTTTTTCAAGCTTGCACTCCTCCGCATGTTTCATGGTGGAGTTAAAACGTTTTGACGCTCCCCGCAAAGCGGAGATTGTGAATAGAAAACAATAAGGGGAAGGGAAAATGGTCGGAGCGGCGGGATTCGAACCCACGACCCCTTGACCCCCAGTCAAGTGCGCTACCGGGCTGCGCTACGCTCCGAGCCGGGGAAAGCCTTAGAATGCAAAGGAATTTTCCGCAAGCCCTAAAAGTGGCGAAATGGCAAAATGCGCACATTTGATCTTGGGAAAACTACCAGTGTCGCTATGTCCGCGGTGCCAGCAGGATGATGCAGGTACCCGCCAGAGCCACGCAGGCGCCGGTGATATCCCAGCGGTCCGGTTTTGCGCCTTCGGCAACCCATATCCACACAATGGACGCGACAATATAGATGCCGCCATAGGCCGCATAGGCGCGGCCTGCCGTGTCGCTCTCAATCAGCGTCAGGAAATAGGCGAAGAGCGCCAGCGACGCCATGCCGGGTATAAGCCAGAGCGGCGACTTGTCGAGTTTCAGCCAGGCCCAGAAAGCAAAACAACCGGCGATTTCGCAGATTGCGGCGGCAGCATAGATGATGAACTGCACGATAGCTCCTATGCACGTGCCTGCTGGCGGGCGATTGGCGCGGTAGCGCGGGACATGCCTGTCTGACGCCGGTATTTATATTCAAGACCGGCGCAACCCCAGATGATCCCGAACAGCAGATAGAAATGCCGCCAATGGTCCGTATCGATGACATTGCCGATCAGCACGTGTCCCAGATAGGTGGCATAAGCGCAGAGTAGAAAGGGCTGCCACGGTCTGTTGCGGAACAGCAGGCGAAAGCCGATGCCAAGCGTCATGAAGGTCAGCGTGACGAAGGCTGTAAAGCCGATCCAGCCATAATCGAGTGCGGCTTTGAGCCAGTTATTATGCGTGTCCTCGCCGAACATCGGGCCGAATTCCAGCGGCCCGATACCGAGTGGATGTTGCGTGGCAAGCACCATGCCATACCAGTGACGGGCAAAGCGTCCCATGCGGTCGGCGTCATAGCTTTGTTCGAGTTGCGCACGTTGCAGAAAGAAATCGCCGATGCCGGGGATTTCAATGAGGATCAGCAATCCCACCGCTACAGCGGCAACTGCAAGCAATGCAATCAGGATCAGGCGTAAGCGAAAGCGGTTATTGCTGGCTTGCAGACACAGGGTAAGCAGGATCACCAAGCAGGCGAGGGGCACCATGGCCCAGGCTGCGCGTGAAAACGAGAACAGGACACCGAGCGTCAGGATGGCGGCGGCAGGCAGATAGACCAGCATATCGCGCGCGCGTCCGGTCAGAATGCGGTAGACGGCCCAGCTCAGCGGCAGGATGAGGAACGGGCCAAACACGTTCGGGTCCTGAAAAGCGCCCTTGGCGCGACCGTAGCGCGTGAAGAGGTCTGCTCCGGGGACGAGGTTGAGATAGCCCACAATGCCAAGAATTGCGGCTATCAGACCGACGAACAAATAGGCTTTGAAGATCGTTTGCAGCCGTCGATAATCCATCTCGATTATTGCGGCGAAGAAAACCGACGTGAAAGCGAGAAAAAGCGAGACGGCTATATAGAGCGGGGCTGTTTTCAGGTCGGCCATCTGCAAGGTCGAGATGACACCGCCGAAGTTGAACACCGCAAGGATCGCCAGAAGAACAAGGTTGGTTCGGCTCAGGCGAAGCCCGAACAGCAGCGCAACGGCAATCAACCCCGCCATATAGACTTCATAAGGGGCTGGCTCACTGAGCACGAATCCCAGCAGAAAGACCCCGAAGCCCACCGCAAAATTGACGATCAGGCGGTTCAGCGCCCGGCGCTGATGCACTGTCGCGCCAGTATTGGACGCGGAATTGTGCATCGGCGCAACTATGGACGCAGCCTGGCTCAATAGGCGTTTTCCGTATTGAGAAGCCGGATGGGCGTCAGGAAGAGGATCTTGAGATCGAACCAGAGCGACCAGTTTTCAATGTAATAAAGGTCGTATTCTGTGCGCATCGTGATCTTTTCTTCATTGTCGATTTCACCGCGCCAGCCATTGATCTGGGCCCAGCCGGTTACGCCCGGCTTGACGCGATGGCGTGCAAAATAGCCGTCGACAACTTCGTTATAGAGAAGATTGTTGGAATGCGCGGCCACCGCATGAGGACGCGGACCGACCAACGATAGCGATCCGGCGATAACGTTGAAAAACTGCGGCAGCTCGTCGATGGATGTCTTGCGGATAAAACGACCGACGCGGGTGACGCGCGGATCGTTTTTTGTCACAGCATTGCGCGCAGTCGGGTCGCATTGCTCGGTATACATCGAGCGGAATTTCCAGACATTGATGACTTCATTGTTGAAGCCATGGCGCTTCTGCTTGAAGAAAACTGGCCCCTTGCTGTCGAGCTTGATGGCAATGGCGGCGCCAATCATGATCGGCGACAGAACAACGATCCCGACAATACTGAAGGCAATGTCGAAAATGCGCTTGGCGACGGAATCCCAGTCGTTGATCGGCTTGTCGAAAATATCCAGCATCGGCACCGAGCCGACATAGGAATAGGAGCGCGGACGGAAGCGCAGGTGGTTGTTGAGCGCCGACAGGCGAATGTCGACGGGCAGTACCCAGAGTTTCTTTAGGAGTGCCAGAACACGCGCCTCGGCACTGATCGGCAGCGAAACGATCAGGAGATCGATATGGGCGATACGCGCAAACTCGATCAGTTCATTGATGTTGCCGAGCTTCGGATAACCCGCAACGACGGGCGGCGAGCGTTTGTCGTCGCGGTCGTCGAAAATACCGCAAATACGGATATCATTGTCCGGCTGCTGTTCGAGCGAACGGATCAGCGTTTCGGCATTGGGGCCGCCGCCGACGATTACAGCGCGGCGCTCCATGGTGCCGTTGCGGGCCCAGCGGCGGATTTTCCACGCAATGATCAGGCGGGAAATCAGGATGACGGCAATGGCGCTGACCGCCCAGATGAGGAACCAGCCGCGCGAGAAATGGGCTGAAATCTTGAACAGAAAGCCAGCCACTGCAAGCGTGCCGAGCGTGGCCGCCCAGCTGATGATCAGCCGTCGCAGATGGTGGGTGGGGCTTCGGAGAATATTGACCTGATAGCCGTCATTGATCTCCATCAGCGCGACATAGAGCACGCCGCCAGCGATGATGATCAGCGGATAATAAAGCAGATAATTGCTCTGAAGCCCGACATAATAGCCAAGGCTCAATATGCCCATCAGGAAGATGAGGCCAAACTCAACCAGCCGTACGACGCCGCTCAGCATGAGTGGCGAAAACGTGTCCCGCCTGTATTGCGCAGCTATGCTTTGCGCCAGGGGGCTGAGTTCCACCGGTTCTTGCGGCTTCGAATCCTGCTTGGCGCTGGCTTCGATAGCCTTGCGTCCAAATGGAGAAAAAGCATCATTGTCCCGCACGATAATGTCCCGCTTATCAGTTTACAGGAGTATGTGTATCGTCAGATTCCTAAGAAATCTCTGAGCACGCAGGTATCGGACCTGCTTGGTACTCACGAATGCGTTTCACGGTAAATCAATTCTATAGAATGCGCCATGGACTCAACTCCAAATCGTTCACGAAGTCGTGAATTATCGGGCATTTGCGCGCTGAAACTGTCTTTTCCGCCCCACGTTTCCCGGATTTTAGCGACAAGCGCTTCCATTGCCGGTTCGAACAAAGCCGGCGATGCAGGGCCGAATATTTCAGGAATGCCGCCAACGCGGCTGGCAATGACGGTTTTCCCGGCGGCAAGTGCCTCCAATACAATATAGGGGAACGCCTCCGCACGGGAAGGGACGACCATCATATGGCCGAGCGCAAATGCATCGCGCGCAGCCATGCCGGGCAGGAAATGGACGTTTTCGTCGAGGCCGAGTTCGGCTGCAAGTGCCGTAAAGATAGGCTTTTCGGAACCGTCGCCGACAATGGTTGCGCTGAGCGACAGGCCATCCTGATCGCGAAGCTGCGCCAAGGCGCGGATCAGAATATCCGGGCCTTTCAGATCACGCATGGTGCCGACAAACAAAAGATCGCTGGCTTCGGGCGCATCGGGTACGGAGATGAATTCGTCGTCAGCAAGCCCGTTATAGACGACTGCATGGAGGCCATGGGGTCGTCCGACCTTTTCCTCATAGGTTCGTTTCTCGAAATTGGAAACGAACATCACCGCATCGGTCATGGGGGCAAGAAGCCGCTCGACCAGAAAGACAGCGCCGCCACGGCGCGTCTTCCGGTCAAAATGCAGGCTTCCGCCATGCGGTGAATAGATACGGGCTACGCGAGACCTAAAAACCCGTAGAACAGAGCCGAACAGCCGGGCATAGACGCCGCCTTTGGCGCCATGTCCGTGCAAGATGTCCGGCCGCAATTTCTTGACAACGCGGTATGCTTTGAGTGCCGCCGCTGCATCGCCGATACCAATATGGCGTTGCATGGCAATTCTATGCAGGCCAAGCGCAAGCTTTGGCCGCAATTCTTCTAGAAGCGCATCCTCCCTTGGACCGCCTGTTGTTGCGTCGCAGACGATCCCGACAAGGTGACCTTTTTCCGCTTGTGCGCCGACCAGATCGCGGACATGGCGGAACAGTCCGCCAGCGGGCTCGCGAAAGCAGTGGACGATACGCAGAGGGGAAACAGTGTCGTCATCAGCCATCAATCGCCATCAGAACAGACGTTCGCGGACATAAATCGTATCGCCAGGCAGGATCGGATCGGAGATCAGAACCCGGCCCGTCAGCACCTTGCCATTGAACTGGCGGGTGATGTCGGCATTTTCCTGATTGGCGCGCGGACTGTAACCGCCTGCGGCTGCAATCGCTTTCTGAACGGTCATGCCCGGCACATAGGAATATTGCCCGGCTGCGCCCACTTCACCCATCACGAAGATCGGACGGTAACGGTCGATTTCCACGCTAACGTCTGGATCTCGCAGATAACCGCCGCGCAGTTTCGATGCAATCAGGCCTTCAAGCTGCTTGGCTGTCTTGCCGCGCGCTGGAATGCTGCCGACGAGCGGGAAAGCCACATAGCCTGCCTGATCGACACTATAGGTGTTGGTCAGGCTTGCCTGTTCAAAGACGGTGATGCGCACGCGATCGCCTGCATCCAGCATATAGGGCTGGTTCAGCGCTTCATGAAAGGCTGGCGGTGCAGGGCGATAGCTTGTGCACGCTGACGACAGAGTGATCGCCGCAAGACCGAGCGCCGTGAGCAAAGCACGGCCTGTACGCTTGTTGTGAATTTTCTTCGCCATCATGTCTCGCCTCGGTATCCCCGAAAAGCATCGCCCGCATTTATGGAAACTGATCGTCGCCGAAGCGCGGCCAGATGAATTCCTGTCACTGCGTTATCGATTGATTAGG
This sequence comes from Brucella sp. 22210, assembly GCF_052045675.1. Classification (NCBI taxonomy): domain Bacteria; kingdom Pseudomonadati; phylum Pseudomonadota; class Alphaproteobacteria; order Hyphomicrobiales; family Brucellaceae; genus Brucella; species Brucella sp. 22210. The sequence continues at coordinate 44,405 of NZ_JBQEPD010000005.1, read as the reverse complement.
GTTAATGGCTGGTAAAGATGTGCCGAGATGGTCAAAAAACTTTCCGGAAAAAGGGAAGGGTGAGGCAACAGAAGTATTGGAAGGTTACGACAGCTATAGAAAACGGCTTTGCCACGACGTGTGTTAGCGGATGCTTGAATGGCGCTGAAATCTCAGGGCTTAACCCTATGGTTACCTTAAGCGTTTACTTTTCCGGCCGGAAATGGGTATGCGACCTGAAGGGGAATGACGATTGTCAGTGATCGACGGGCGCCTGCGGAGTAACGAAATGGCGGAAGTCGATTCGTCGTTGAAAGACGCAGACATCGATATAGGCGCGCTTTTTGGAAGCTTGCGCCGTAACTGGCTTTTGATTGTTGGTGGCGCTCTTTTGACGGCGGCACTGGCCTGGATCATTTGTCTGCTTTTGACGCCGGATTACCGTGCCGAATCTCGTATTGTGATTGAGCCTCGCGAATCCGTTTTCACCCGTCCGAACGGCGATAACCCGGCTGAGCGCCCCTTGCTCGATCCGGAAGGTGTTAAGAGTCAGATTGAAATTCTGACATCCGGCGATCTTCTGAAACGTGTTTCGGACAAGCTGAACCTGACCGGCAATGACGTATTCATCACAACCGAAGTGAGACCATCCAGCCGCGTCCTTATTCTTCTCGGCATGATCGCCGATCCGGCGAAGCTGTCAACGGACGAGCGCGTCCAGCTGCGACTGCGCAAGAATTTGCAGGTTTATAACATCACCGGGTCGCGTGTTATCGTCGTGCAATATGCTTCGACAAATCCGCAACTGGCAGCTCAAATCGCCAATACCATTGCGGAAGAATATGTCGCGCTGCAAAGCGCGGCTAAGCTGCAATCCAATGACGATGCTACCAATTGGCTGGCGCCGGAAATCGATGATTTGCGGACGCATGTGCGTGATGCCGAGAAAAAGGTCGCGGATTACCGCGCCTCACGTGGATTGCTGACCGGACAGAGCAACAATACGATTGCATCGCAGCAGCTTTCCGAAGTTTCGACAGAACTCACCCGCGTTCGCACCGACCGGGCCACGGCAGAGGCGAGGGCGGCGAGTGTTCGCAAAGCGCTCGCCGCTGGCACGCCGGTGGATACGTTGCCCGAAGTTGTGGCTTCCGGCATGATGCAGCGGCTTGCCGAGCGTCGCATTGAGCTGAATGCGCAGATTGCCGATCTGTCGACGACGCTTCTCGATGGCCATCCGCGCATCAAAGCGTTGCGCTCCCAACTCATCGACCTCGACCGCCAGACCAAGGCGGAAGGTCGCAAGCTGCTTGCCAGCCTTGAAAACGATGTCACGACAGCGAAGCTGCGTGAAGACGAGCTGGCGCGCGAACTCAATCGCGTGCAGTCGCAGGCCGCACAGGCGGGCGATCAGGAAGTCGAGCTGCGCGCGCTGGAGCGTGAGGCGGCAGCGCAGCGCCAGCTTCTGGAAACCTATCTGACCCGTTATCGCGAGGCGGCTTCGCGTATTGATCGTAATTATGTGCCTGTCGATGCACGCATTCTGCCAGGCGAAACGCCCGCACTGCCATATTTCCCAATGGTTCTGCCAACTGTTGCGGCAACCTTTGCGGCGGCTTTACTGCTACTCTCGATCTTCGTGTTGCTGCGTGAACTGTTTAGCGGACGCGCCTTCGTCACAGCCGACGGCCGACGCGTCGAGGCTGTCGAAGAAATTGAAATGCCGGTGATTACGGCTGCTGCCGAAGCCGCCGCAGTTCCGCCGACAGCATCCGAACAGGGAGAAGGAACCGTTGCGCCGCGCCGTTCCTGGACAGTGCCTTTTATAACGAGATCGTCTGGCCCTGAGGCACGGACGACACCTGCGCCATCGGCGAAGGAGACGACCAAGTCTGCACCGAAGAATCCGAACGGCGTGGAAGCCATTGCCAATCGTCTGCTTGATGGTCGCGATAAGCGCATTGTGGTGGTTTCGCCCGAAGGTGATGAAGCGTCAGCGACAACTGTGCGTCTGCTGCGCGACCTCGCTGACCGTGGCAAGCGCGCTCTTCTGGTGGATATGACCGCGCAGGGTACGGTGGGCAGCGCAATGCTGGATGGGCATAAGCTGCCCGGCATTACCGAACTTCTGATTGGCGAGAAGCGCTTCAACGAAGTGATACACAGTGACCGTTTCTCGCAGGCACATGTCGTGCCGCTGGGTTCGGCGGACCCGGTTGAAGCCATGCGCTCCGTTGATCGCCTACCGCTTATCCTCGATGCGCTTGAGACCGTTTATGACTTCGTGATCGTCGAATGTGGTCCGTCTTCCGCCGCACAGATTCGCCGCGTGGCCGAAAACGACGCAACAGTTGTGATGAGCATTGTCGATCCAGAGAACAATGACGTTGCTCTTGCCGCGCTCGATCTCGATCAGGGCGGTTATGAGGATGTCGTCATTCTGGTGGACGATAAGAACCCGCGGCCACATGTGTAATTCGATTCAAAAACAGCGCCTTATACTGAAAAGCTGAATCAAAATCGCAACTTACTTCCGGGCAAGCTTTGCCCGGATGCGTTTGGCGAGCCGCCAGAGCCGGGGATTACGCTTGATCGTGCCGGCGATGGTGCTGCGTACGGCTTGCAGCGCCACAAAGAGCCTGCCTTTCGCCGAGAGCGGCAGAACGGTGTCGAAGATTTCAAGTTCGATATCGCACCAGTCGCGCTTGTAAGGTTCATCCCCCACACCGAAACTGTAGACCGAATACCCGGCATCGCAACAGCGCTGGATATCTTCGAAGAACAGAAACTCGCCGGGGCTGGCATGGGCCATATCGTCATCAGCAATAGCGGCAAATTCGGCAGTCGGTCCGCTCGCTGTCAGGTTTTTGCCGACGATAGAGCGGATAATGCCGCCCACTTCCAGAAAGCGTAATTCGCAGACTGGCGCTTGTGCCGTGAGACCCTGTCCGTAGAGCGCTTTGAAAAATGCTTGTATCGCCTTGTCGGCAAAGGGGTCGCTGATGCCCATCTGCCGGAAACGCCCGGCTTTCATAACGAAGAAAAGATCAAGAATCCGGTCGGATTCTTCCGGTGTCTGCGGCTTTTCAATTCGCCAGCCGCCAGCTTCTTCATAGCGGCGCTCGTGCTGACGGTGCTTTTTCAATCTCCGGCGGCGGTTGGTGCGGTCAAGCACGGCATCAAAACCGCCATCGAGCGAGACCATCAGGACCGGATTGGGATTTCTGTTCTGCCCCAGCGCAAAAAGCGGATTGTCGATATCGTCAACGGCTTCAAGCTGACGCGTCAGCGATAGCGCGTCGATATCCGGTCGTTCTTTGCGGATAGTGGCAACAAGCCGTTCCAGCGCCTTGCGGCTGACTGCGGATGCCTGTGCTCCATTTAACCACGGGAAATTACCATTGGCATGGTTTCCACCGGGATAGCGCGCGATTTTCATGCCGTTCTGGCGGACGACTTCCAGAGGCAGGAGAAGAACGGGACGATCACAATCGAAAATTCCGGCGACGAAACAGTCGCTGTTGACACAACGGTGCCAGCAATCGATCCAGGCAAAGGACTGCGGCGCGCCATGCAGGGCCAGCCCTGAAGCCCATAAACGCTCGATTTCGGAGAAATCGCTGATAATGCGTTCCGTAAGCGTGGCCGATCCCGCTATTTTGCCCCGCTCAGTCATGCTACGATGCGCCCCTCGGAATAATGTCAGAGCTGCTTTTTACGTGGGGGCTGCGCCATCCACCAGATAATCGCCATGGCAGGCAGAACCCAAAGCAGGCCCGACGCTATGAAATAGAGCAGATGCACCCATGCCGGAGAATTGCCGAGATGCGCGACGGCGATGATCGTGGCCAGAATCGCATAGACGATGACCAGCGTTACCAGCAGAAATGTGCCGATCAGTTTCTTCAGCCTTACGGGCATGATTGCGTCTCTCCTTTTCCCCGCACCATCACTAACCGCTGTACCCTGTCTGCGAAAGGGCAAAAAACGCGGCGGCATGTCGCGTGGGCTTGCCTTGTAACTCACGGGTCGATGCTGCATGTATCCCTTCAGATGTTTTGAAGGATGAACGGCATGACGGCAGCATCGATGGCGCAGCGCGGAGAGCGAAGCTCAAGAACGTCGAAGGACGAACGCGACCGGCGCCTTGTGCGTTACTGGCTTTATGCGGTTTTCGTTGTGCTGATCGTCATCGTGATGGTGGGCGGCGCCACCCGTATGACCGGCTCCGGCCTGTCCATCACCGAATGGAAGCCGATCCACGGTGTTATTCCCCCGCTCAACCATGCGGAATGGGTGGAAGAGTTCGATAAATACCGCCAGATCCCGCAATATCAGCAGATCAACAAGGGCATGGCCCTTGAAGAGTTCCAGTATATTTTCTGGTGGGAATGGGCGCATCGCCTGCTGGCCCGCTTTGTCGGTTTTCTCGTGGCCGTGCCGCTGATCTTCTTCTGGGCGACGGGTCGTCTGAAAGGTGGACTGAAATACCGTATGCTGGGTCTTCTGGCGTTGGGCGGATTTCAGGGCGCGATTGGCTGGTGGATGGTCGCGTCCGGTCTCAGCGAGCTTACCAGCGTCAGCCAATACCGGCTTGCGATCCACCTCACCACAGCCTGCGTGATTATTGCGGCGGTCTTCTACATTGCGAGAGGCCTTGTGACCTATACGGAGCGCCCGGCGGAGCGGTCGGTGCAGCGCTTTGCCGGATGGCTGGTCTTTGCCGTTCTGGTGCAGATCTATCTTGGTGGTCTGGTGGCCGGGCTGCATGCTGGTCTCACCTTCAACACCTGGCCCTTGATGGATGGCGCGATTATCCCATCCGATCTGTTCATCCAGTCGCCATGGTGGCGTAATCTGTTCGAAAGCCCGAAAACCGTGCAGTTCGTGCATCGCATGTTTGCCTATACGGTTCTGGTTCTCACCGTTCTCCACGCCGTTCAGGTCTGGAAAGATGCGCCGGGTACGACCCATGCGCGACGGACGATTGTGCTGCTCGGCCTCGTGCTGGTGCAGGCTGTCATCGGTATCGGAACGTTGCTGATGAGTGTGCCGCTGCATATGGGCCTGACGCATCAGTTCGTTGCGCTGATCGTGCTGGCTTTTGCGGTTGCGCATTGGCGCGCCACGAAGGGCGCTTACGCGGGATAGGCCGTCTGGCGCAAATATCTCAGCGCGGTGGCGATCTTCAGCTCCCGCGCTTCGTCAGCGTGATTGCTGTCCTCGCGGTGCCAAGCGGCTGAAAGACAGCCATAGGCAAAGGCATAATCGAGAATATAGGACGGCGCGCGACCGATGATCGGCGCGAAATGCTCGGCCATGTGCTTTGCACGGTCAAGGTCGAGGCAAAGATCGTCACGATCCAGTGGATTGTAGAAAATATTGGCGGCATCGAAAGCCGCATCGCCGATCAACCCGTGTGGATCAATCACAAGCCAGCCGCGCGGCCCTCGCAGGATATTCTCGTGATGAATGTCGCCATGCAGCGGAATAGGCTGATGCGGTGTCGCCAGGAGCTGCTTTGCAAGCGCTGTGGCCTCCGCGTAGAGCGGCGTCTGGTCTGCAACGGCAAAAAGGCCGGAGAAATGCCTGTCGAGCGGTTGCAGATCTGACGGCACGGGCTCGGGCGAGGGCGTATGCAGTGCGGCCAGAACTTGCCCGAAGATTACCAGACAATCCGCGTCTTGGCCGCTTTTGAGGTGTTGATCGAGATGATAGCTGCCCGCATATTCGATCAGCATCGACGTGCCTTTAAGATCGTACAGCCGCGCCGCGCCGTGTCCATCCTGCCAGCGCAGATAATGTGCGCCACGCATTTCCTCCAGCCCGGCTGGTTTCAACTGCTTGATAACAAAAACCTCGCCCGGATGATCGATACGTTCGACCTTCCAGACGAGGCTTGAATGCGTATCCGCCAGTGGTTCGAACGAACCGATATTCCATTCGACGGGGAATACCGGTTCAATCGTCATCAGGCTTTGTCGAGCATGAGGTTCATGTTCTGCACAGCCGCGCCCGAAGCGCCCTTGCCGAGATTGTCGAGCAGGGCGACCAGATTGACCTGATCGTCGCCTTCGGTGCCGAAGACAAAGAGCTTCATGCCATCCTTGCCAGCAAGCTCTTCCGCATCGACACGGGGAAGCTTGGCGCTTTCTTCCAGAGGTACGACTTCGACGATGTCCTGACCGGCATAATGCGCGCTCAAGGCAGCGTGAACCTTTGCAAGCGATGGCCTGCCTTCAAGCTCATTCAGGAACAGCGGAACCTGCACGATCATCCCTTGTGGGAAACGTCCGACGCTCGGGCTGAAGATCGGGCGACGGTCAAGGCGCCCATGCAACTGCAATTCCGGCACATGCTTGTGATGCAGTGGCAGGCCGTAAAGGAAGTTGTTGGAGGCCAGATAGTCCGGATTGTTCTTGTCTTCCATCTGGGCAATCAACTGCTTGCCGCCGCCCGTATAACCGGAAACGGCATTGACGCTAACGGGATAGTCAGACGGCAACAGGCCAGCGTCACGCAGCGGGCGTACAAGCGCAATCGCGCCAGTCGGATAGCAGCCCGGATTGGCGACAAGGCGCGCCTCGGCAATGCGCTCGCGCTGGCCTTGGGCGAGTTCGGCAAAGCCGTAAGCCCATTCGGGATGCACACGGAACGCGGTCGATGTATCGATGATCCGGGTCGCATTGTGGTCCCGAAGCAGGGAAACGGCTTCCTTCGATGCATCGTCAGGCAGGCACAGAATGGCAATGTCGGCAGAGCGCAGATAGTCGGCGCGCAAATCCTTGTTGCGCCGCTCGGCTTCCGGGATTGAAATCACTTCAAGATCGTCGCGCTCGGCCAGACGGCTGCGGATTTGCAGGCCGGTGGTGCCGTGTTCGCCATCGATGAAGATTTTCGGTTTCATGCTTTTGCCTTTTGATTTCATAAAGTTACGACAAATTCCGGAATCGGTTTTTCAACCGCTTGAATCAATTTCTCAACCGCGCGAAAGCGGCGCCGTCATCGTCGTTCTTTCTGTTCTGCCAGCAGGCCCAGATAATACATCGCAATTGTGGCTCCAGCGATAGCCGTAATATCGGCATGATCATAAGCTGGTGCAACCTCGACCACATCCGCACCGACAAAGTCAAGCGGTGTGAGCTTGCGCAGGATCGACAGCATCTTGGCCGAGGAAGGGCCACCAGCTACCGGCGTGCCCGTGCCGGGCGCAAAAGCGGGATCAAGGCAATCGATATCGAAGGTCAGATAGCTCTTCTTGCCAGCCGTGCGCTTTAGAATGGCGTCGGCAATCTCTGCCGCCGTCATGTCTTCGACTTCGTGGCCGTAAATGATCTTGATGCCGCAATCGTCCGGCGCATGGGTGCGAATGCCGACCTGGATGGAGTGGTCCGGGTCGATGATGCCGTCGCGCACTGCGCGGGCAACGAAGGAACCGTGGTCGATCCGCTTGCCGTCATCGAACCAGGTGTCCTGATGCGCATCGAACTGCACCAGCGCCAGCGGGCCGTATTTCGCGGCATGGGCTTTCAGAAGCGGCCATGTCACGAAATGATCACCGCCAAGCGTTAGCAAAAACGCGTCGGATTTGAGGATTTTTGCCGCTTCGCGCTCAATCGTGGCTGGCGTCTTATAATGATTGCCATAGTCGAGCAGGCAGTCACCATAGTCGATGACTGCGAGATTTTCGAACAGATCACGCTGGAACGGATATTGCGGGTCATTGTCGAAAATGGCCGATGCACGCCGGATGGCCTGCGGGCCGAAACGCGCGCCAGGCCGGTTGGACACCGCGGCATCGAACGGAATGCCCCAGACAACAGCTTCCGCGCCTTTGAGCGATTTCGTATAGACGCGCCGCATGAAAGACAGCACGCCCGCATGGGTCGGGTCTGTCGCAGCGCTTGTCAGGCTGCGTGCGGTGAATGCGTGATCAATGGTCTTGGATGGCATGGCCGTTTCCCGATGAAGCTCAGACTTCTATAACCGGTCAGTTGAGAAATTGGGAAGAGGTTTTAATCCCGATCGAAGCCGTAGGCGCGTTCGATACGACCAATGCGGACGCGATAGGTTTCATACCATTGCTGGCGACCAAGCTTTTGCGCCACGAGATGATCCACTTCGCGCTTCCATGCCCGAATACTGTCTTCATCCGCCCAGAACGAGTTTGTGATGCCAAAGCCTTCCGCATCGCGGGCGCTTTCGACGCCAAGATATCCGGGCTGTTGCGCCGCGAGTTCGGCCATGCGCACCGCCATATCGCCATAGCCATCGTCGTCACCAATGCGCTGCGAAGCGAACGTCACAACGTAATAAGGCGGCTCCGGTGTGACGGCAAAGCGGTCGGATGACATCGTGCTGGCTCCTTGCTGGCTGATTCCTGAAATCCATAACAAAAAGCGGACCCGAAAGCCCGCTTTTCCGTATGCGCAACGTGATATCCGCCCGTTCGCGGCGTGTTAGAAGTTGACCGCAAGATTCACTTTGATCGCGTGATCCTGCATCCCGTGCGCGACTTGTCCCCGGTATTGCAATCCAAGGGACGTTCTCTGCGTCAGGTTGAAGTCCAGACCGGCCTGTGCGTAGAGCACATCGCGACTGAGGGGCAGTCCGGCAACTATAAAGCCGGGGTTGTTTCCAAAGCTCAGCATTGTTTCCGGTTGGGCATAGCTATTGTGCTGCCAGCCGAGAGCGACCTTCGTGTTGACGCTGGTATTCTCGGAGATTGCATAATTGTTCGAAAGACGGATGCCGAGATAGTTGCTCAACAGGCTGCTGGTTGCTCCAGAGCCGGAGAGGGCCGTCACAGCTTCATTTTCAGTGAAGCTATTGGTTTTCGCGTAAGCGTAGGAAATCCCCGCGAAGGGTTCCAGAAGCACCAGCTTGGTGTCTATATTGTAACCCAGCTCGGCAAATCCCTGGTAGCTGCTGGCTTTGTAGCTTGCGCGATTATCGTTGGTGATTTCCTTGAAGCGGATCGTACGCTTGCTGTCGATATCATGCAGGTTTGCGTTGCCTCCGAAGGTCAGGCTGACATTATTCCACACATAGCTACCATAGGCGCCGATCTGATAGCTATCGACACTCGCGGATGACAGGCCGCTATTGAGTGAGGATTGCATATAGCCGCTAAAGAGGCCCAGCAACCAGTTGTCGGAGATATGGCCGTCGATACCAGTAATGAAACCGGTGGCACTGCGGCTCATGTCCTGCGCCTCTCCGTCGCTCTGGAAATGTGCCGTGGAATTATAGGCCTGTCCCCAGACACCGTTCTGAAGATGAGCATCTGGTGACTTCACCGCCCGCCCGTAACGACTGTCCGACAGGCCGTTCATGCGCTGCATGACGGCTTCGCGTGGCAACTGATTGTCGTACAGAAGCGAGGTCAGTGTGGACGCGTAAATATCGCCGGACAACTCGGTATAGGCTTCCGACAAATTGTCCTCCACCCGTGACGTCAAAACGTTCTTGTAGAGCTTGTTGTCGTGGCCGAGTGCCTGCAATGCGTCGGCAACATTTCGTTGCTGGTTGCCTGCTGCGTATACTGAGAACCTTTTTTCCTGCTTTACAAAGGTGACGCCAACTTCATTCTGTTTATAATCAAGCTCTTCACCGATGAAATTATATGTCGGTGAAACCTTGTTGAAGCGCCCCGTGATTCCATTGTCTGCTTTCAGGAAGATGCTGCTTTTGCCCAGTCGAGCAATAATCTCGTCAACAGTCAGCGGGACGCGTTTCTTGTCTCCGTCAAACATGACGCCGCCGGCTAGCTGCGCTCTATTGCTGCCATAGAGCAGAGATGTGCTGCCGTCGGTACCCACACCGATATCAAGCGTGCTACCGTCCTTCAGGTCGATGTCACCATTGACTTTCAATGTCTTCGTGCTGGATGTGCGGAAATCGCCCGGCGCGACATGAGCACCATTTCCCGCTGTTATACCTCCAGTCAAGCCGGTGCCGCTTAGCGTGCCGCCGGAATGAACCAGAACCGGCGAGGTGATAGAACCGTTGACCATCAATTCGCCAGCGTAAATGTCGGTTTGTCCTTTATAGCTGCTCTGGCCGTTAAGGACGGTGGTGCCTTGTCCGACCTGCTGTACACGGCCATCGCCGGTAATTTTGCCATCAAAATTGAGCACATTGCTGCGGTTGAAGGACAGAAACGCATCCTTCTGCATCAAATCGACATCGCCAATGATGGAGCCGGTTTTGCCGCCATTGCCAAGCTCCAGTCCGCCTTCGAGAACGAAGCTGTTGCCGGTATATTTGTTCTCTCCCGTCAGCGTCAGTTTTCCAGACTGCATTTTGTAGAGCGATCTGTTTCCATCCAGATAGCCCGCTACGATTCTATCGGATGTAGGGAAGAAAAAATTGCGCTCGGTTTTGAATAATCCATCGGGAGACCGGACGTAGAAACCCGCCAGATCGGGGTTGGACCAATATTCCCGCATATAGTTGGCGATGTAATTGTGTGTCTGCGTGGTGGGGTGAATGTCGTCCCAGAATACATGTTCGTTCTGTATCGCGGAACCTCGCCGTTGATTAAAGCATGAGGGTGTATCCACGCAACTACTGGTGGCATCTGAGAAGCCGAAAATCTTGGGGTGTTTCAAAACCATATCGAGCACATTGCCTATCTGGGGAGCGTAGACCACGGCATCCGGGTGCTTTCTCCTGAACGCGGCGATACTGTCGGCAATGGCGTGATTGAAATCGTTTGTTGCTGCTTTCGATGGGATGCCGGGTGAGTTTGCGTAGCGTGGAATTTTTGAAAAGTCAGGTAAGTCAGGCACAAGAAACTGCCTCGCCCCAGCCCGATAGAGGCGTTCAAGGAGACGATGCTGCGAGGGGAGATGGCATTCTTCCCGTGAATGAACTCATTCACCTCGTCCGCAATAGACGGGATTATCCATGATTTCGCACGGCCGGCACTCTGATATTTCGTTCCACCGATGGCGTAGTTGACGTTGATGTCGCGGTTTGGGGTGTTGTCACCAAAATCGTCGGTACGACGTCGACCAAAAAAAGGAGGGTCCCACTTAAACCCGAATATGGTGCCTCGCTTTTGATTTCGGAAGAGGTATTCGTTCCAGACGCGACCGTTGCTGAATCGTCCATCAGTCGTAACGTGTCTAGTGAGTGCCGTAACATCATCATCAAACGTACCGTTATCGCTTAAGCTGTCGCCGAAGATGATAGCTCTGTTAAAATAGGTTCTCTCGTCATTATCGGTTATGCTTTGTGAATAAGCCGCCGAAGAAAGTAAAATTTGAGAAAAGGCGAATGAAGCCAATAAAATATTGGACTTTAAAATGGAAATATTTGTCAAAATGTTTATCCAGGAAATATATAATAAAAATTAAATGAAATATAAAAAGAAATAAGAATAGTGTAAATGAGCCTCCTTCGAATAGGGGGTGGAGGGCCGTAGAAACCAAAAAAGCGAGCCTTGCGGCTCGCTTTTTTGCATATCAAGACGACAGGAATATTATCGTCTGGAAATGTAACCCCAAGCGCCGGAGCGCTTGGGTAATTCTTAAACGGGCCAGCGCTTTGAGAACTGGCCCTAAGCGGATTAGCGCTTCGAGAACTGGAACGAACGGCGAGCCTTGGCCTTACCGTACTTCTTACGTTCGACAACGCGGCTATCGCGGGTCAGGAAGCCACCCTTCTTGAGAACCGTGCGCAGGCCCGGTTCGTAGTAGGTGAGGGCCTTCGAGATACCGTGACGAACGGCACCAGCCTGACCGGACAGGCCGCCACCAGCAACGGTAGCAACGATGTCGAACTGGCCAGCGCGGTTCGAAGCGATGATCGGCTGCTGAAGGATCATCTGCAGGACCGGACGTGCGAAATACTTTTCGAATTCCTTGTCGTTGACGGTGATCTTGCCGGAACCCGGCTTGACCCAAACGCGTGCAACGGCGTCCTTACGCTTGCCGGTGGCATAAGCGCGGCCCTGTGCGTCCAGCTTCTGGACGTGAACCGGAGCGGCAGCTTCGGTCTTGGCAACAGTGCCGAGTTCTTCGAGCGAGTTGAGCTGCTCAGCCATGATTATGCATTCCCTTTGTTCTTGCGGTTCAGCGCTGCGACGTCGAGGACTTCCGGCTGCTGAGCTTCATGCTGATGGTTCGGACCTGCATAAACGCGCAGGTTCTTCATCTGGCGACGGCCGAGCGGACCACGTGGGATCATACGCTCAATAGCCTTCTCGAGAACGCGTTCCGGGAAACGGCCTTCGAGAATCTGGCGAGCAGTGCGCTCCTTGATGCCGCCCGGATGGCCGGTGTGCCAGTAATAAACCTTGTCGGTGTACTTCTTGCCGGTCAGAACAACCTTGTCGGCATTGATGATGATGACATTGTCGCCATCGTCAACATGCGGGGTGAAGGTTGCTTTGTGCTTGCCACGCAGGCGATTGGCGACGATAGTTGCGAGACGACCAACGACGAGACCTTCGGCGTCGATCAGTACCCACTTCTTCACCACTTCAGCCGGCTTCTGAGAAAAAGTTGCCATTGAAGTCTTCCTTAGACTAATCCCCGATCTTGTATCAGGGCTTTTTTTGTTGCTTGTGTTGGAGCGATCCAACCCGAACGGGCGTGCAAAAGATAAGTTTCGCGCGCTTCCGGCGGGTCGATACACAAACTCTGCCCCGCCGTCAAGTCCCGCTTTTGCGTGGTTATTTTAAAATCATAATAAAATCAATGGCTTGCATATTTGGTATTATAATACCGCATCTTTTTGCAGTTGTTTTAGCGAGGCGGGATTGAATAGGTCGCAGTTGCATGGGCCACCAGCTCGCCGGTCACGCCATCGGTCAGGCTGATGTCGAGGACGGCAAGGCGCTTTCCAAGCTTCAGCAGCCGCGCAACAGCTTCCACCGTGCCGGGCGAAGGCTTGCGCAGAAAATTGATGTTGAGATTGGTCGTCACGGCAAGCGCGACCGGCCCGATATGCGCCAGTATGGCCGCATAGGCCGCGACATCGGCGAGCGCGAAAAGGGCAGGACCGGAGACCGTACCGCCGGGGCGCAAATGTTGCTCGTCGGCGTGAAGGCGCATCGTGGCGGAGCCTTCGTCAATTGCAACAATCTCGAAACTGTCACCAAGCTGCGGAAACTCGCGCTTCATGAAGGCGCGCAGGTCGTCGATATCCATCACCGGGGTTGGGCTTGTGTGTCGTGCCATATTGATATTCATCCAGTCCTCCCAATCTTTATAGCAATAGAAGCGTGAACCATCGCGTTGCAAGCGGCATCCGCTCATGCAAACGATAAACACAGTCACGCAGTTGAAGCCGGTAAGGAAAGACATGAACAATCCGTCTAACGACCAGATTCGCGACATTCTCCAATCCGTCAAAACAATTGCGCTTCTTGGCGCTTCGCCGAAGCCGGAACGGCCGAGCAATGGCGTGATGGAGTTTTTGCTGTCCAAGGGCTACCACGTCATTCCTGTCAATCCGGGGCAGGCCGGCAAGGAAATCCATGGTCAGCGCGTTGTGGCACGTTTGGCCGATATTGAAGAGCCTGTGGATATGGTCGATGTGTTTCGGGAGCCTTATTCGCTGCCTGGCATCGTCGATGAAATTCTGGCGATGGAACCGCGTCCGTCGGTTCTGTGGACGCAGCTCGGCGTTGTTCACGAGGAGGCGGGCAAGCGCGCTGAAGAAGCCGGGCTGAAAGTCGTCATGGACCGTTGTCCGGCAATCGAATATCCGCGTTTGATCGGATAGCCGTTTGAAGTCGAAATAAATTTCCGCGCTTTGCTGTGGCTCGAAAAATTCCTCCTTTGCTTTCTTTGGGGCAAAGCCTAACGTCCGCTCTCAAAGAGTGGCATTCGTTATCAGGAGGAATAAATGTCCAAACGCTCACCCGGCATAGAAACACTGGCCGTTCACGCAGGCGCAAAGCCGGATCCGACGACGGGCGCGCGTGCAACGCCGATCTATCAGACGACATCCTTCGTGTTTGAAGATGCGGATCATGCCGCCGCCCTGTTCGGCCTTCAGGCGTTTGGCAATATCTATACGCGCATCACCAATCCGACGACGGCAGTGCTGGAAGAGCGCATTGCTGCGCTGGAAGGCGGCACTGCAGCCGTTGCAACGGCATCGGGGCATGCCGCGCAACTGCTCGTTTTCCATACGCTGTTGCAGCCGGGCGATAATTTCGTTGCCGCACGGCAGCTTTATGGCGGTTCGATCAACCAGTTCGGTCAGTCCTTCAAATCCTTCGGCTGGCAAGTGCGCTGGGCCGATGCCACCAACCCGACCGATTTTGCCAAGCAGATCGATGACAAGACGCGCGCGATCTTCATTGAAAGCTTCGCCAATCCGGGCGGTATTGTCGTGGATATCGAAGCGATTGCCGAAATCGCCCATAAGCACGGTCTGCCTCTGATCGTCGACAACACGCTGGCTTCACCTTATCTCGTGCGCCCGATTGAACATGGGGCTGACGTTGTGGTGCATTCGCTGACAAAATTCATTGGCGGTCATGGCAATTCGATGGGCGGTATTCTCATCGATGGTGGAACCTTCGACTGGGCGAAGTCGGGCAACTATCCGCTTCTGACCGAACCACGCCCGGATTATGCCGGTCTGGAACTGCACAAAACCTTCGGCAATATCTCTTTTGCCATTGCGGCCCGCGTGCTGGGACTGCGTGACTTTGGCCCGGCGATTTCGCCGTTCAATGCGTTCCAGATCCTGACCGGCGTCGAAACCCTGCCGCTCCGCATGCAGCGCCATAGTGATAATGCGCAGAAGGTTGCGACCTGGTTGCATGGCCATGAGAAGGTGTCGTGGGTGAATTATGCCGGTCTGCCGCACGACAAATATCATGCGCTTCAGCAGAAATATTCGCCAAAGGGCGCGGGCTCGGTTTTCACCTTCGGTCTCAAGGGCGGCTATGACGCAGGCGTGAAGTTCGTGGACAGCCTCGACCTGTTCTCGCTGCTTGCCAATATCGGCGATACCCGCTCGTTGGTTATCCATCCGGCTTCCACCACGCATCGCCAGCTAAGCGACGAGCAGAAGGTGGCAGCGGGTGCTGGACCGGATGTCGTGCGTTTGTCGATCGGCATCGAGGATGCAGACGATATCATCGCCGATATCGAACAGGCTCTGGCGAAGGTCTGATCGGATGAGCCGGTTTCTCGACTTTGACCTGACAGGCATTGAACCAGAGGAGGGCGCTCCCTTGCCGGAGCGCGTTCTTTCCGGCGATCCCAAATTCCGGACATGGAATCTGGAAGAAAATGCCGAGGGCACGCTCTTTGCCGGCATATGGGAAAGCACGCCCGGAAAATGGCGGATTGAATATGACGAATGGGAGTTCTGTCACATTCTGTCTGGCCGCTCCATTGTGAGCGAGGAGGGCGGAGCGAGCCGGGAAGTCAAGGCCGGCGACAGTTTCGTCATCCGCCCGGGCTTCAAGGGTAGTTGGGATGTGCTGGAAACCACCCGCAAGGAATATGTGATCAAGCTCTGACAAAAGAAAAGGCTGCGAAATTCGCAGCCTTTTTGATTCTTGGATTTACCGCGGCTCGTCGCCTCTCGGTCGGATATAGGCGCGAGGACCGCTGTTGCCCGAAGGGCGACCAGCTCCCGGACGTGGCTGCGATGGTCGTTCGGCTTGCGGGGGGCGGGGCCGCTCGCCTTGCGGCGGGCGTGGACGGTCCGGTCTGTTATAGTCTGGGCGACGATCGCGGTCCCGATAACGGTAATCGCGGTAGCGCGAGTCCCGATAATAGCGCGGGTAATTGCGGTAATAGCCGCCGCTGTCATAAACGACACCAGTGCCGATATAGCTGCCCTGCACATAATATGGGTCGTAATAACCGCCGCCATAATAGCCTTCAGACACGCACCCGGTGAGCGTTAGTCCCGATATGCCAATGCCGACGGCGATCAGAAGTGATTTTAATGACATGGCTGTCGCTCCTTGAAAGGCCGAAAACGGCGCAGCAATTAACGCACCATTTTTCAGCGAACCCTATTCAATTGGTAGTATGCCGAAAGCGTTTCAAGCGGCAAAATCAATAAAGATTGCAGAGTGATAGCTATTTCGCGATGATCGAGTTTCTTGCTTTGGTTTCGATGGATGCAATGTTTAAGAGCCGAATTATACGATGGTGAGGATGATGTTCCTGTTTAGAAATAAAAAAGCCGCCTCGAAAGGCGGCTTTTTTGTTCGACGATCACAGCAATTATTTTGCGGCGCTGATGGCGGTCGAGATTTCAGTGAACTTTGCACTGATACTCGTTCCGAGCGCCGTCGTTGCAGTGATGATGACGACTGCGATCAGAGCTGCGATCAGACCGTATTCAATAGCGGTTGCACCGGATTCATTTTTGCGAAAACGCGAGAAAAGCTTGGACATGTGTTGCTCCTGAGACTCTGCTTTTATTAGCTGGTCGTCTTGACCTGGGGGCAAATTACACGGGCAATTCTTTTTGCGCTCTTAAGTTGCATGGTAAACAGAAGATAAGCGCCTTATATGCTTAATAAATTGCTGAATTAGCAAGCTTGACGCCACTGCATTAAAACTAAGGTGGGCTGTGCCATCAGCGAAAGGCCAGATGAACAAAAACCCCGCACTGGGCGGGGTTCGTTTTCGATAGGGTCGGCGCTTACTTGGGGAGCTGCGCGCCAGCCTGCTTCACGGCGTCAGCCATAGTCTGGCACAGCTTTTCTTCGGAAACATTCTGCGCCTTTGCGCTGGTGGCAATATCCTGTTCCATACCCATGGCGGAAACCTTGCCCTGCTTGCCGGTTTCTTCCGCAGCTTCAGCCTTGGAGGTGTCGGCCGGAGGAGGGATCATTCCTAGCAGCTTGTTCTGGATTTCAATGGCTGCACCATCGGTATAGCCCTTGTCCTTGCAATAGGTCAGCACGCCCAGCTGATTGCGGGCAGCATTATAGGCCATTTCCATCTGTTCAGGCGATGCCTGTGCAAAGGCGGCGGCAAGATTTGCCCCGAGAAACAGGCCGGTCAAAGAAACACGAACGATATTACGCATTATAATTCCTCTCCATGATTCAAATGCACGGAGAGATAATGCGATTTTACCAATTGGGAAAATTCAAGAAAGATTAATTAGTGAAATGTAATATAATAGAATTAATTTCTTCCAATTTTTAAATCAGCGTCATATTTGCCTTTTAGGCTCATTGCGCTGCTCTACTTAAGCCGAGATACACTATGTTTCGGTGACCCGTATCGGGACAAGCCCGGTTTCATTGAAGCTCAGGAACATTCGCTCAGCTGGCTAAATTATGGGGGCTGATCGCTTGTCAAATTCGATCGTTTTGAGAAAATGGTCGAAACTGTGAGAATTGACGAAATTTGCTCTTGCGCTTGGCGCACGAATTGCCTAAACGGCTCTCACGCGACTGACAAATCAGTCGGGCGATTAGCTCAGTTGGTAGAGCGCTTCGTTTACACCGAAGATGTCGGGAGTTCGAGTCTCTCATCGCCCACCATTCTTTCCCCTTGAAATCATTTATAAACCTTGCATTCCCGGCCTTTTTGTCCATTTTGACGTTACAAAACACGTTACAAAATGGGCTTTCAACATGGCGGGAAAAATCCGGTATTTATTGAACAGGGACGGACGCTATTTTGCGCGACTCACCGTACCGCCAGACCTACGCGAATATCTGCAAGGCGACGATAAAGGTAAGCGCGAACTGCGAGAGCCTTTAGGTGGAGATCGCCGCATAGCACTTAAATTACTCCCCGGCGTTGTCGCGGATATTCAAGCAAGAATCGGAATAGCGGAAGCTAATCGCGCCAAGGCGACCTCAACAGCGTTCAACGCTATGCGCTATCCAATGTCGATTGAAGGGATAGCGCAGCGGCATTATCAGAAATTACTCGCCTTAGATGATCAGTTGCGCATGAGCGATCCACGCTTTGCGTCGATAGGTTTCGATGACGTTTGGATTGAGAGCCTACGCGACGGGATCGCCGGACGCCTGAGCGATGATCAGTTAGATAAGCTGATCGGCGGACATATCGAGAGATACCGTGTGTCCGGCAACACAGACGTGAAGAAAGGCTCGGAGGCGTGGCGCAAACTCGCAATGGCAATTTGTGTCGCTGAATACGAAGGCGAGTCACGATCAGCAGAACGCAACGAAGGGGTGTTTAACGGCGAACCAGAGCACCCTATGCTTGTGAAGGCGATTGCAGCGGAAGCGGTAAAGCAGCCTGATATCGCGGTCCGCACCTTTAACCAGATCATTGACGACGAAGTGAAGCGTCGGTCACGCGGTAAAGATGCCAAGCCAATTTCAGAGCGCAGCGTGAAGAAATACCGCGACAACTGCAAAGAGTTTGCGAAACACCGCAAGTCAGACAATGCGGCGACCGTGACCGCCATTGAGGGCAAACGGTGGATTGAATCTATGCAGGATGCAGGGGAGAACGGTAATCGTACCGTGAAGGCGAAATTTCAGAATGTTGTTACGGTTCTGAATTGGGAACGTAAACGCGACCTTGAAAATTTCTTCCCTTTAAGCAATCCGCTATCAGCCGTTCAAAAGCCGAATTTTGATGCGGACCCATCCTATTTGAGCGCCTACACGCTTGATGAGGCAAAGCTTGTCCTGAAAGCAGCGCGTAAGGAAGAATTGCCAATGTTTCGCTGGATACCTTGGCTCTGCGCTTATTCCGGTATGCGTATCAGTGAGGCGGGGCGGCTTGAAAAAGGGGATTTTTTTAAATCTGGCGACCGATGGTTTTACAAGGTCACAAAGGTAGGCGGTCGATCTTTGAAGAATAGTAGCAGTGAACGCCGCATTCCAGTTCACACGGCGCTTATTGATGAGGGATTTATCAAATTCATGGAAGCGGCACCGGAAGGCCGCTTATTCCGTGGAAAGACAAAGGACATAATCGACCCGCAGCCGCGTGTCAGTGAGTGGATTCGTAAGTTAATACCAATGAACGTTCATCCTGAATTAATGCCCAACCATGGATGGCGTCACCTGTTTGAAGATTTTTGCAGGCGCGACCGTGTACAGGAGGAAGCCAGATTTTATATGGTAGGTAGAACTAGCGGCGGCTCACATGAAGCTTATGGGCGAAGCGAGGTAATGCTTCCCGGCTTGGCGGTGCAGATGGGGCAAATACAGCCCATCGACTTAGATAACAAAAATTGATAAAAATCGACAATTTCCATCATTTTTGTTGATATAGGATTCACAACGAATCTCAAGTGTGAGAGAATAAGCCATGTTCAAAAGCATGGTTTAAAGTTGTGTTGCGTACAAATGTTAGCCGCGTATTTAAGGCACTTGGTTTTTCACTGGAAAAGAAAGCATACACGCTGACTAATCCGGAAATTCATTCAATTTTTGGTATTACTCCAACTGTAAGCGGTAGGAACGTTGGTGGCGAAAATGCCATTAGCGTTCCTGCCGTCTTGCAGGCGGTTCGTCTTATTGCTGAAAACATTGGCTCGCTACCTTGCAAGCTTTATCACGACCTTGAGCAAGGCAAGAAGCCGGCGAAAGAGCATACCGCACACCGCATTGTTCATAGCCGTGCCAATGGCTGGACAAGCGCCGGACAGTTGCGCACCGACCTAACCAGAGACGCATTGATTCATGGCGGCGGTTTTGCAAAAGTTGTACGCGCATCCGATGGCAGGCCGCTTGAGCTTGTCCGCCTAAAACCCGGCACCGTTTCCATATATGAAGATAGCCTTGCCGACCTTCCGCCGATCTATCGTGTAACGGAAGCTGGCGGCACCGTTGACTATCCGCACACCGAAATTCTGGATATTCGGCCCTTTGGTAGCAGATCGCCGGTAACACTCGGCAAGGAAGCAATAGGCCTTTCTGCCATTCTGGAACACCACGGCGCTAACCTTTTTAAAGGCGGCGCTCGCCCGCCTGCTGTCCTATCTCGCGATAAGGCTATTCCTTCCGATCTCGCAGTAGGCGAGCAGAGCCTGAAAAATCTCAAGAGCCGTTTTCGGGATGCACAAAACGATGGCTTTAAGGTTCCACTGATCCTTGATGATGGCTGGAATTATAACCAGATGGCGCTCACCTCGACAGACGCGCAATTTCTTGAAAACCGCACATTCCAGATTGCTGATATCGCCCGGATTTTCGGCGTCCCGCCCCATATGCTGTTTGAGCTATCCCGCGCTACTTGGAGCAATAGCGAAGAAATGTCGCGTTCCTTCATACAGCTTTGCTTGCGCCCTTGGCTGGATCGCTGGCAGGATGCTTATGCGACCGTCCTACTGTCCGAAGACGAACAGGACGAATATTCGTTTGAATTTGTCATTGATGATTTGCAGCGCGCTGACACCGCGACCCGCACCGATAGTTTCGGCAAGCTGGTTGCATCGCGCATCATGACGCCAAACGAAGCCAGAGCGGCCATGAACATGCCGCCACTTCCCGGTGGTGATGAATTGGCGAACCCTTACACTTCCGTTTCCGGTCCGAAGACCATCCCCGACAACAAGGATGATCCGAATGACCGACCAGACGCAGACCAGCCCGAATAATATCACAGTACGTTTTTCTGGCGTGGAAATTTCCGGCGCGCCGGAAGCCATTTTGCAATTTGTAAAAGGCTGGCAGAAATCAGAAGAAAAGCCGCAACCATGGTGGGTTACAGAAACCCCATGGTTTGAGCGTCACGGCAAACTCACGCCAGAGGAAGCCGCAGACCTCGAAGCCGGTACGTACGGAACCCACGACACCGCGATGCGTCATTCACCGAAATTGAGCGACGAAGATTTTGCAGCCTACAGCGAGGCCAAGCGCAAGCTGTTTGTTGTATCCCGCGCCAGTCTTGAGCGGAATTTGCGCCGATGATCACTACTTTCATTGGCGATAGCGAGCGGTCGCTGAAAATCCTGCCAGAGCATATCGAAGAACTGGAAAAGCTGACCGGCGCGGCCATTGGCGTTTTATATGGACGCGTCATGAGCGCTCAATTCCATTTTGCAGACCTTCTAACGATTGTCCGGCTCGGCTTGATCGGCGGCGGGATGGATGACCGCGAAGCTTGGAACCTGACAGACACCTACGTCAAAACGCGCCCGGTTATGCAGACCCTTCCGATTGCCCTTGACCTGATCGAACAGATTTGGAGTGGCGAAACCGTGTCCGGTGACGAGCAGGGGGCCGCATAATGGAAAAGCTGGAAATCAAAGCCGATGTTTCCATTGATGACGCCGGAACCGTGACCGGAATCGCATGGCCGTTTGGTAAGCCTGATAGCATTGGCGACCTGATAGAGCCGACCGCATTCAAATTCGCGCCAGAAATCCCGATGCTGGTTGAACATGACGGCGGGCAAGTTGTCGGCGTCTGGAAATCCTATGCCGTCACCGACAAGGGGCTTGAAGTGAAAGGCCGCTTGTTTGTCGAAGGCTCGGAGCCAGCGCGCCTTGCACGCCAGCACCTAAAAGCCCGCAGCATGTCCGGCCTCTCCATTGGTTACATGAACAACGGTTTTAAGGCTCGACCAGAAGGCGGTCGCGTCCTGACAGATATTACCGTCGCAGAAATCAGCCTTTGCCGCCGTCCGATCCATCCGAACGCCGGAATTATTGAAGTTAAAAGCGCCGTCGATGGAGCGGCATTCCATACTCAAAAGGATAATTTCTCTATGGAAAACGAAGCTATTGAAATCGTGCCGGAAGCCAAGGCCGATCCGGTTATTGACCAGAAGTCCTTTGACGCCATGAAAGCGCGTCTGGACAAGCTGGAAGCCAAGGCGAACCGCCCGCAGCCTTCGAACAACAATCATCCTCGCGCCATGAACGACAATGGCGACCTTGAGCGCAAGGCGTTCACTGATTACGTCCGCACTGGTCGCATCGAAGAAAAGGCGCTTGCTTACGGCGAACCCTCAACGGGCGGCGTTCTCGCTCCCGGTGAAACCGCCAAAACCATTCTGGAAAAGCTGGCAGAATATTCGCCGCTTCGCTCGCTTGCGTCTTCTATGAGCATGAGCATTCCGGTTCTCGAATATCCGCGTCTGGTCGATGAAGTCGAACCGGGCGAAGTTGGCGAAACCGACGACCGGCCAGAAAGTGAAACCTCTTATGATACGATTGACCTTCGCACCTTTGAAACGGCGGTGACGGTCCCGGTTACGCGTATTCTTCTGGAAGATGCGCAGATCGATCTTGAGAGCTTTCTTTCCAGCCATATTGCGCGCCGTTTTGGTCAGCGCGAAGCCCGTCATTTCATCGTTGGCGACGGTAAGAAGCAGGCGGAAGGCGTTCTCATCTCGCCGGACGTTCTGGAACTGGAAGCCGATCAAATTGACGGCGATGTCCTCATTGACCTGTTCAGCAATATCAAGACTGGTTATTCGCGGCGCGGCGCATGGCTTATGAACCGCGCCACCATGGCGACCGTTCGCAAGCTGAAAGCTACTGACGGTTCATATATCTGGCAGCATTCTATCGCCGCAGACGTTCCGCCGACGCTTCTAGGCCGTCCGGTTTATGAAGCCGTGGACATGCCGAACGCCGAAGCAGGCAAATCTCCTATTGTCTTTGGCGACTTCCAATCTGGTTACATGATCGCAGATCGCGCCGGTTTCTCGACCATTCGCGATGAACTGACCGGAGCCGATCAGGGCATTATCAAGCTTCGCGCACGTCGCCGCGTTGGTGGCCGCGTTATTCAGGGCGAGGCAATTACCAAGCTCAAGATCGTGATGTAATCATGAAATCGCGGCGCGCAAAAAACCATGCGTTGAACAGCGTGAAGGCTCTGAACCCTTCATTGCGCGCCGCGTGCCGTCTCGTTCAGGAATTTTCCGACCTAGCAGCCGTCCTTTCCGATATCCAGATTGGCAAGGTAGGCACATTGGCAAAAATCGTCCAAATCGCCAGTGGCAGGAAAAACCACGCCAGATTCTTGCACGGGATCGCAACCCACGGCGCAAAGCAAATTGCAGCTTTGCAGCCTCATTTTGTCGCCTTTATCTACGGCTTGATTGTAGACGTTCCGGCCCTGTCTGGCGCGTCGGACACGCCGCAGACTGACACAGACCAGCCCGACCGGACGCCAGAGGCTTATTATCTTCGCCTATTCCAGATCGGCACCGGCGTTCTCGGCTGGACACCAAAAGACACATGGAACGCCACCCC
Organism: Brucella sp. 22210; assembly: GCF_052045675.1. Lineage (NCBI taxonomy): Bacteria > Pseudomonadati > Pseudomonadota > Alphaproteobacteria > Hyphomicrobiales > Brucellaceae > Brucella > Brucella sp. 22210. The sequence goes on along the minus strand of NZ_JBQEPD010000005.1, from coordinate 21,278 downwards.
GACAGAAATCACCCTGGCATATCGCGCCCGCACCGAATTCGTTGCCGACATTCTGAAATCCATATTCGGCACGACCGACGAAAAGACCAGCCTCACGCCGGTCACGAAAGAAGCCCTCGACACTCTTATCAACAGCGGCAAGCACGATCCGAAGTTAGATCGCGCCGCCCTTGACGACCTGAGAGCCGCGCTATGACCGGCATTCCTCGCATATGCGCCTGCAATAACGTTGTGCCTCATGGCGAGCTTTGCGCCTGCCAGCGTAAGCAGCAGCAGAAACGCAAGGCCAAGCACGACCGCCGCAGACCCACCGCAGCACAGCGCGGCTATAACCACGCGTGGCGCAAGGCTCGCGCTGAGTTTCTAGCCATGCATCCTTATTGCGTCATGCCCGGATGCGGCAAGCCAGCTTCCGTAGTGGATCACATACAGCCGCACCGTGGAAACAAGGAACTCTTTTGGTGGCGCGGCAATTGGCAACCTCTCTGCCAGCCTTGCCACGACAGCGTGAAGCAGAAGCAGGAGCGCAACCAGTGACACCGCAGGAACGTGCCCGCCTCATCGACAAGCAAGAATTTGAAGCAGAGTGCAAAGCTATCCGCGAGCGAGCCTATGCCCTTTATCAGCGCGGTAAAAAGCGTAGCAGCCGCGTACAGGCATCTATCAATCGTGGCGCAACGCAAGGTGTGTCATGGCGACAGCCGCTAACCGCGACACAGAAGCGACCAGAGAAGTCATGGCGTCGCGGACCAATAGGCAAGCAATACACCTATCAGGGCCGAACGATGAACGCCAAACAATGGGCGGACCTGATCGGCATGAGCGTAGGCGCGTTCAAATCACGCCTTTCAAAAGGATACACTCTAGAGCAAGCGATTGAGACGCCGCAAAGACAAAGAATAAAAGTGATACGCGTCGAAAACTCCGAAAGTGATGAAGTGATGCCGGGGGGGTAGTGAAGAACTTTTCAAGTAAGCCGGGGACCGGCGCGGGGAGGCGCGCGTTTTAGAAAGTTAATTACGAGTTTTCAAATTTCAAAGGTATTTTAGTTATGACAGTTGTGCCACTTACATTGATGAAAGCGCAATTAAAGATCGATGACCACAATGTCGATGACGAGCTAATCACGCATTATCTCGAAGCAGCCGAAGAATGGATTGTAGCTTTTATTGGTCAAACCATTCCAGACCCGGCACCGGCTTCGATTAAGCAAGCAATTATGATGCTCGCCGGTCACTGGTATAGAAGCCGCGAGGCCGTAACGATTGATCTTTCCGCCGCCACCTTGCCGCTTGGCGTTATGTCGATACTTCGTAATCATCGTGATTATTCACTCGGACAAGGTGAATAATCATGGCGAAAGACAACGGCCTGAAAGCTTTTAACGCCGCGATTGATCGGCTCAAGACAGACGTACCGCCGAAGGTACTGAAAGCGCTTATCACGTCCGCAAACGAACTAGCAGCGACACAGCGCCGGTTCGCTGAAACCTCGCGAGATACTGGCGCACTGATCGACAGTATCACCGTGACGCTTCCGGGCGAGATGACGCCACCATATTCACAGCCCGGCGGCTCACGCGTGGCAGGTGAGAACGAAGTGATTATCACTGCCGGAAATTCGGACGTTCGCTATGCGCACCTAGTCGAATACGGCACCAAATCCGCCGAAGCACAGCCATTCTTTTGGCCCGCCCTTCGCCTGACCCGCAAGCGCCTGCAAGGCCGCATTGATCGGGCGGGCCGCGCCGCAGCTAAGGACGCGTGGAAGGGTACACAGGCCGGAACGGATATTGAAAATGATTGAGCCTTCACTTGCCTTACAAGCGGCCATTAACGCCGCCCTAGTCGATTCCGCAGATGTCGCCGAATTGGTTGACCCGATGAACATTCGCAGCGGCAGCACCCGCCCGGATGAGTTGCCATGCATCATCGTAAGCCCGACCATGACGCAGAATCTAGGCTATGCATCCGGCAACCAGAAGAGCGCCCGTATCTTGATTGACGTGCATATCTGGGCAGTCGATGACGGCATAGACACGGCTTGGAAGATCGGCTTTGCCGCCTGCAACGCCCTCTATGATGCGTCACCCGCCGAAGGCTTGACCGTTGTCGAGTGGGAAAAGCCGCTTATCCGGTGGATGCGTGACCCCGACCCAGAGCGCACCCTTTGCCATGGCGTTTTGTCGATCAATGCCGTTGTCATGTGGAAAGAGTGAACCATGCATATTGGGAATCTCGACCGCAGAGTTACGATTGAGCGCAAGACCAAAACCAAGACCCCAACCGGCAGCATAGTGGAAAGCTGGCAAGCCGTTACGACCGTTTGGGCTGAGATTGTGAAGCAGAGTACAAGCGAGTTTTTCACTGGCTACGGCGAGGCAGAGAGCCGGAAAACTGTTTTTCGTATCCGATACCGCACCAATATCGCGACCGATGACCGTATTGTCTACAATGGTACGGCTTACAATTTGAAAGACATTTCAGAGATAGGCAGGCGCGACGGCCTTGAACTGCAAGGTGTTGCCGTATCATGAAGCAATTTTGCGGAGTGAAACCGCAGCTTGTGCAAGATCGCGACCCACTCACGAAAGCGCCACCGGCACCAAAATGGATGACCAAAGAGGCGCAAACAGAGTGGAAGCGCGTCATGCCGCGCCTGATCGAAGATCGCATTATCACGCGCGCCGATCTTCACGGCGTCGAAGATTATTGCATCGCGACAGGCCGCGTCCGCGAGCTTGAAGCGCTTCTATCGTCCGGTTTTGATCCGAAGCTATTCAGCGCGCAGAACCGCGCCATGCAGACGGCGCGTCTTTTGGCGGCTGAATTTGGCCTGTCACCGATGAGCCGAACGCGTATTTCCTCTGGCGCAGCGGATGAGGAAGAAGGTTTCCTATGACCGCCCTTGTTATTCGTCCTGAATGGTTATTCGACGGCTCGCCTATTGAAGACACGTTCGGCTATGGCGAGCGCGCCGTTCAATGGCTTCGCCAGAATAAGCATCCGAAGAACCCCGCACCGGGAAACCCGTTCCAGCTTGCAGAGTGGCAAGAGCGGATTATTCGCGCTATTTTCGGCCCACGCAACCCGGACGGAACCCGCCGCATCAGAAAAGTTGTGATCCAGCTTGGACGAGGAAGCCGTAAGACGGCGCTCGCCGCAGCTATCGCACTTTTATGCACGTTCGGCCCTGAGAAAATGCCGGGAGGCTTGGTACAGTCGGCAGCATTTGCGCGAAAGCAGGCGCGAGAACTGTTTGAAGAAATGGCGCTTATCGTCGGCTTAGACAAGCGATACGACAAGGTAGCGTCCATTCGGGATTACAAATCTCAAATTTATAACAAAAAGACCCGTACCAGATATGAGGCTATTTCGTCTGAGGGATTGGGCCAGCATGGTTCAACGCCTCATGTGATAATTGCCGACGAGCTTCACGCTTGGACGACAGAAAAGCACCGCGAGCTATACCGAGTGTTGCGTTCGGCAGCGGGTAAAACCAGTACCAGCTTAATGGTGATTTTGACGACCGCTGGCAAAGGGCAGGAAAACTTCGCATATAAAGAAGTGGAAGCGGCGAAGCGTATCCAACTTGGTGAGATTACCGCGCCCCATGTCCTGCCAGTTATCTTTGAAGGCTCACCGGACATTGACTGGCGAAACGAGGATAATTGGTACAAGCTTTTACCCGGCTTGGCCGATGGATATCCATCCTTACAGACCTTGCGCGATTTGGCAGTCGAAGCCGAAACGTTACATATGTCGCGTGATATCCTACTCCAGCTTTATCTAGGCGTTTGGATGAACCAGAGCGCCGCTCCGTTCGTCACGATGGCGGCTTATGATCGATGCGGCTCATTGCCGATTGATTTCAAAGAACTGAAATCGAAGCCCTGTTTCATTGGCGTGGACCTGTCCGAAGTATCAGACCTCACTGCCATTGTAGCAGCATGGGCAACCGATGACGGAGGATATGCAGTCAAGCCATGGTTCTTCTGCCCAGAGGACGCCATAGACCTCAAGTCGAAGCTGGAAGGCGTCAATTACCGGCAATGGGTGAAGGACGGCCATATCGTGGCAACACCCGGAACCGCTGTTGATTACAGCTTCATTGAAGATAGGATTCGCCAGATATGCCGCGACTTCAACGTGCAAGAGATTGCCTTTGACCCTTGGCGTGCCCAGAAGACACAGCAAAACCTACTAAGTGAAGGCTTACCAGTCGTGAATTTTCGGCAGGGCTTCATTTCATTTGCGCCAGCTTGTGACGAGCTTGAGCGCGCAATTCTTGAACGCCGCTTCCATCATTCTGCGCACCCTATCTTACGATGGAATTTCGATAATATAGCTGTAGTACGAGACCCAGCCGGCAACCGGAAGTTTGATAAGTCGAAGTCACGCGACAAGATTGACGGCGCAGTGGCGGAAGCAATGGCAGTATTGCGCGCTTCCGTGGCGCAGAACAACAAATCTTTCCTCGATACAATTGATGATTTTGACAAGCTATGGAATAGTTAAATGAATACGAATGAACAACGCTTATTTGTAACCTTTGAAGCTCGCATGAACAAATACGAGCGCGATCTTGAACGCGCCCGCGCCAAGACTTCGAAGAATATGAAGGGTATGGAAGGCGCCGCCAAGCGCTCGGCCCAAAACATGGAAAAATCTTATGCTGACACCGGCAGCAAGATTGCTGAGAAATTGCAGCTTGCTTTCAAGCCGATGCTCGCCGGTGGCGCGATTGCAGCCGCAGCGACGGCTTTCAAGCAGATCGCCAGCACGGTAGCAGAAGTAGGCAGAGAAGCCGACAAAGCCCGCGTCTCGACCAAGGTATGGCAGCAATGGACTTATGTTGCCAAGGCGACAGGCGCGAGCGTTGACGGCGTAACCGACGCCCTCAAGGAACTGAATATCCGCGGTGATGAGTTTGCCCGCACTGGTAAAGGCTCGGCGCAGGAAGCCTTTGAACGGCTCGGCCTGACCGCCGCAGATGTTGCCGAACGCCTGAAAGACCCGTCTGCCTTCCTTGATGAGATTATCGGCAAGTTGCAAAAGATGGACAGCGCCGCACAGGCGCGCAATCTGGACGAGCTTTTCGGCGGCACTGGCGCAGAGGAACTTTCGAAAATGCTCGGCCTTTCCGTTGAGCAAATTCAGAAGCTTCGCAGCGAGGCGGCGACCTTCACCGATGACCAGCTGAAGGCTGCGAAAGAGTTTGATGCTCTTTGGGAAACGACATGGCGCAACGTGCAAGTTTATGCGAAGCAGGCCGCGCTTTCGTCGGTTTCATACGCGCGAGAGATTATGAGCGCTATTAGCGCTTTGAAGGGCGACAACATTATTGCGACCAGTCGAAATTACGCCCTTTCCGATGAAGGCCGTTTGAATACCTATCTGGAACGCCGCGCCGACATTTTGAAACGGATAGCCGATCTTCGCACCAAGCCGGACTTTGACAATGATTATGACGGCCTTGCGCTGGAACGGCTGGAAGATGATCTTGCCGCCGTTGATAACCAGATTGCAGCCCTGACCCCGCACAGCAAGGAATTTGCGTCGGCGCTCAAGGAAATGTCAAATATCACCCTGGGTGTTTCCAGTGGTATGAACAATGCGGCTACTTCCGCCGCCAATTTCAAGCAGGCTTTGAACGACCTCAAAAACCTTGTCCCTGAATTGAAAGAGGAATTGGACGAGCTTGCGAAACTCGATGACATTGACCAGAAATTTCAGCGAGCGGTTAAGAACGCCAAGAACCCGGCAGAGATCGAAGAAGCGAGCCGCATTCGGGATCGTGGCCGTACGATTGCTATGTATGGCGATCAGAAGGACTTTTTCAGCCTTGTGAAGCGCGTCGAAAGTGGTGGCAGCTATAATGCCACGCTCGATCATGGCCGATGGACGAACGGCCCGCAAAACCTCACCGGCATGACGCTTGACCAAATTATAGCGCTACAGGGCCGGATGCTCACGCCAGAGAACAGAAATCTCTATCGCGATAAAAACGGCAACCCTGCCGGATCGTCCGCACTCGGCGCATACCAGATTACGCGTCGGACGCTGAAAGGTTCTATGAAAGCGCTCGGCCTTGCCGGTGACACCATGTTTGATGAAACCACGCAGGACGCCATAGCGCGATATCTGGCGCGTTCGCGTGGTAATGACGTGGAAGGCTTGCGGAACGAATGGGAAGGCTTGCGCAAGGTCGATCCTGACACAATTCGTAGCCTTTACGGCCAGTCCGATCTATCGCCGCTCAAGGTTCAACCGTCTGACAGCCAGCAAAAGGCGATTGACGACGCAAAGAAAGCGACAGAAGCCCGCAAGCAGCTTAACGACAGCTTGCGCGAAAGCCAGAGCCTTGCCGAAATGGAACGCAAGACCGTTGGTATGTCGGCGCAGCAACGCGAGATTGAGCTTGAAGTTTTCCGCCGTATTCAGGATGCCAAGCGCCAAGGCTTGAGCCTGTCCGATCAAGATATCAATAAAATTCGCCAGCAGATCACGGCGACAGCGAGCCTGAACCGTGAAACGGAAAATGCGCAGCGCGCTATCAACGGCGCGCAGGAGGCGAAGCAATATTTTGCAGAGAGCTTCACATCGTCCCTGTCCGGCCTGATCACCGGCACGACCAGCCTTTCGGATGCGGTTAGCAATCTCGCGAACAACCTTATGGACGCGGTTTTGCAGGCTACTTTGCTCGGCAAAGGCCCGCTTGCAACCCTGTTTGGTTTTGGTGGCGAAGGTCAAGCTTCCGGCCTGTTAGGGTCGATTTTCGGCTTCGCAGATGGCGGCTTCACGGGAGCAGGCGGCAAATATGATCCGGCTGGCGTCGTTCATAAGGGCGAATACGTCATGAGCGCCGCCGCCGTGAAACGTCTCGGCGTGAAGAACCTTGACGCGCTCCACAACAATGCCAAGCGCGGCTATGCGGACGGCGGCTATGTCGGGCGCACCTCTTTCGCTCGGCCAGCGAATATGAACACGGTTAGCACGACGAACAACGCGCCAGCCGTCAATATCTCGGCACCAGTGACCGTTAACGCCAATGGTGGAACCTCGGAGCAAAACGCCGATCTTGCCGGACAGACTGCCAAGGCCATGGAAAAGACCATGCGAGGCATTGTGTCCGACGAGATTAGAAGATCGATGAGGCCGGGCAACCAGCTTAATAACCGGTCGCGGCGGTCCTAATGGTGATTGCTTGAGAACTTAAATACCAGATCGGCATTCGGACTATCCAAAGTGTACCGCTCGACGGTGCACTTTCCTTTTGCCCTTACTGGCGCGGGGCCACGCAATACCATTTGGTCGCCTAGATTTCGCCCTACAACCTTATACGGTGCGGGCTTGCAGCCCTTTTTGAACGCATATGCGGTTCCGGTAATTCGGTCGGATTCTTCATAGCCGGTGAATAATACGCTGTCCTCTCTAACGCCGATTGCTTCCAATCCTCGGCGTGGAGTCTCGTATGTCGCTTTCACCTCGCCACCGGCAACGAACCAAGCAATTACCGACCCATTGTGCTCATAGAAATCTAGCTGTCCGGCACAACCGACACTTGGCAGCGCCAACGCGGCAATAGACAACGCCGCAGCAATAATACCTCTCACAATACCACTTGCCCCCATTTGGTTTGATCGATGGATAATTCTTATCGACGTTCTGACGACCTAACAAGTCACCCACATTGAGCGCATTGACAAATTCATTACGTATATATATGTATACAATTATATATTTAAAGGAGCATTTGAAAATGCAGCCACAGCAAATGTTTGGTCTACCATATGAACGGGCTATTCAATTTCGGGATGTGCTTGAGGCGCGAAACCAGACGTTCGCAGATTTCGTTACAGAAGTTATCCGCAGCGCCGTCGCTATCACGCAGATTAGCCCGGACGTTCCAGAGTTTCACATTAGGCCTGAGATCGCCGGTGAGGCTCGCGGCTTTGTTATAGGTTTTGCAGATTTACCCAAAACATTTATGCCGCGAGAGATCGCGGCGGGGCTTGCCGACACATTGCGTCAGGCCGCGAACTTGAAAGAGCGCTTCCGTGAAACTCAAGGGGATACCTATTATCGCGTTGCCCGGCAGAGCAAAGGCGTTCGTGTGACAATCCCGGCGAACAGTATGACACGAAAATACAATGCCGATCTTGCGGAAGACATAGCAGCCCAAATCGACCGCGCACTTGATAGAACTGATTAATAAAAACAGCAGCAACAGCAACAGGAGAATAGAAACAAAAAACCGCGAAGGTTGAGGCCCTTCACGGTTTTAAGATAGTTAACGAATGGAAACCTTAATGAGTATTATTTCCAAACGCAATAATAGTGAATTTGTCTTTGATTTTCAAGACTTAAATCAAGGATATATCAGCAATCGGATGCTTTCTGATTTAGATAGTCTGGATGATCTTCTAGATGATGACGCGGCCACACTTCCGGTCATGGAGCGACCAGCACCATGCACGGTTCCGCTCGCTTTGGTTCCAGAGCCAGAGATTGAGAGAGTTTTGACGCCTTCAATTGAAGGAGTTTTGACGCCTTGCCGTGGTGAGATTGAAGGAGTTTTGACGCCTACTTTTCACCCGTCAAAACTCCGCAACCGAGATGTTGAAAAATCCGAAATAATTGAACAAAATCAATGCAGTTACGCCGGTGATGACGCATTTCAACCAGTGCACGATTTTAATACCTATTCCACACCTCACAACGAGATAGAAGAAATAGAGAAAATAGCACTATCAGAAATCACACCCGCCGCGACACATTTCACCACCCGTCAAAACTCTCTCAATTCAACACCGCACGGCGCACAGCGTTCGCAATTGCCCGACATATCATCCAGCAGCCTTTACGGTGCTTTTGGTGATTTTGATGCACCGCAACCCGATCGGGCAGATGCTGGCAGCGCCAAGCCGACACCATTCACCATTGCGCGTGACCATGCCTTATCATCCCAACCAGAACGGAAAGACCTTCAACACTTTCTTGACGCAAAAAACCTGACAGACCCGTTTCAACACAGATGGAAAAGCCTGACCGACAGGAAGCGGAAATTTGTGCTTTCCTCGATGCTGGCGCACGAACAAAACGGCTGGTTTTTCAGCTTGGACTTTCATGAGGATCGCGCCGCCGAACTTATGAAGTCACCCAACCCGGCTATGCTTTTCGCAGACAGGCACTTACGCAAGCACTTGCAAGCATGTCTTGGCTACGTTCCGGCTATTGCCCTCGCACTTGAGTTTGACAGTAAGGGCAAGCTTCACACCCACGGCATATGCATCCCGGATATGGAGCAGCCAGACCCCGGCTTTAAAGAGAAGCTGGCGGAAGCATTGCGCCTATCCGCGTCACGTACCTACAAGCGAAAGGAACTCTATCCGACGCTTGCAAACGTGAAGCCTATCTTTGAACCGCTTGGATTGGCCGCATACATCCTGAAAGACCTATCCCGGACACAAAAGAAGATAAGCAATAATGAAGCGAATGTTATGTATTCAAATAGAGAAATGAAGAAAATTACGATGAGTTATCACGAACTTGTTAGAAAGTAGGAATAATGATAACTAAATGATTATTTATAGAAAAAATAATATTTAAATATTTTTAACTTTTACTATTGATCTAGATTCCGGCGATTCTTATTAGAGTAGCGGTAATGCGCCGAAGCGCTCAATTAAGGATCGAAATAAATGCGTAAAACGAGAAACACACAGCGAGTCACTGAGCGCGATCAGGATTCCGGAGTCCCTTCACCTATTTTGATTGACAAAAGCGCTTGGCAGGCCGCTATGGACGAAATACGGGCAATTATTCTAGCGCCATACAATGGTGGCGCTGGATTTGGCTACGATCCGATGAACGAGATTGGCTTGGCGATTGTGAAGCACTGGAACGCCATTCCCGGATCGGTTCCACATAGTCCTGTATTAAAAAGCGAAAACCGATATGCGGGTTTAAGTGCCCATGATGCTGATAAGCTCATGTGTGACCGCATAGGAGAAATGCTTTTCGGGGAGTTTGAGGAAATACGCTCGATCCCGGATGCTGAATGGCAGTTGCGTGATAATCGCTATTGGTCGCAAGCATTGGCGGGTGCTGTTTGGGCTATCTTGCAAAGCCGCTTGAGAGGCGCACCCCATGGCTAAATTCAGCACTAAGGCAATAGAGCGGCATATCAGGAAAAAGCATCCCGGCTGTCCTAACTTCGCTGTCACTCATTTTGTGGCGCAAATTGCAGAACGAGACTGGCAAAATGCCAGTCTCGGAAAGGCAGTGGGCATCACTATGCAAAATATCATGCGCCACACCATGACCGATTATGACCAGCTACTTTTATGTGGCGTGGACCGTAAAGAGGCGAGGCGGCGGGTGCAGCCGAGAGTAAATGCACTTATCGCGACGTGGAAAAACCGATGACGGAACCTGTATTCTTAATGCCATTCGAACAGGCCGCACCTTCCGACTTTGATGAAATCAAAGAGAGGATTGAGACAATTGCGCCGCAATTTAAGGCGGCGCTGCTCAACCGGCTTATCCAATTTTTTGAAGCCTATAGGAATGGCATTCCCGACGATGACAAAACCTACGGTGTGGCTTGTGACTTGAGTACCGCGAACGTGTGGAGCGTAATTAGCGCGGCTGAATTAGCCGACGCGATGAAAGGATTAGACAGTCAGATCCAGCAAAGTTTCATCGACGGACTACCGGAGGTTTTGCGTATTGAACTGGCGGGCGGTTGACGCCAACGCAACCGGAAGATCGCGAATGAGCAAACCACCGCGATTTTGCGCGCTGTTTACACGTGGCGCTCGCGCAATTCTTCCAGAATGCGTTTTAAGTCGCCAGTGCGGCTGATTGTGACCGATTCTAATTCCCCTGAATAAATCAATGGGGACATTGATCCGCCCTCAAACTCGGCGGCTGCAAATTCCGCTTGCGCTTTTGCATAGGCATTCCAATGCGCTTGCGATGCTTTTAGGGCTGCTAATTGAGTTTCGGTCAGTAAACCCGATTGCTCTAAAGCTTCGATGGCGCGTTCCATTTGCAAGGTCGCCACTTCAGCGCGCGCGGCTGCATCGCTATTCATTTCGGCTTGGGTAATCATACTTACAACTTTCACAGCGTTTTCAACGAAAGCTTCACTTTGGCCAGACAGACGATTTAAAAACTCATCCGCATCTTTCAACATGTACCTAACCAAATCCGGATCGAGACCTTGAGCTATCAGTTTTGCTCTCATATCCAAGATTAGGGAGTTTTCTTTAATATTAATATTTTTGTTCATCCAAGGGATGCGTCGATTAATCCATTCTGTACTTGCTGGTATAAAAACTGAACGAGCTATATCTGTAATAAGACCTAACAAGAAACCAATAAGCCACCCCATGAACAGCCCCCGTTATAATATGCTCTTGAGAGATTGCGGCACCAAACTAGATATCAGCGGCTAGATTCGGTCAAGGTTTATTCGGTGCAGCTAGTCGCAGGGTTATCCACAGGCCAAAAGGGTACAAATCATCGCATGGTACAATGTTACAAAATTGCTTATTAGATAATTCTAATAATGCAATAAAATCAATTCAGTAGAACGGGTGCCGATGAGAGAATTGACTTTTCGAGTCTCTCATCGCCCACCACTTATCTCCCAGAAAATATAAAATATTTCCTAATTGAACGCAGACGTGCTGCAGCCGCAGCGGCTTCGCGTCGATAGCCCTCTATATTGGCGTTCGCGTAGGGGGCTGCCACAGAGGCGCTTAACGCGGCTAGGTATTAATCATTGATTCTGGGTATCAGAATTTGGGCGGTTATGGCGGGCAGAACACGCGCCATAACCGTAACAGATTGATTGCAAATTGCGTTAAACCGGGCTGACCTTAATGAAGTCCGCCGACCCCGAGATGCTCTTCGACGGCATGATGATCGTTGGAAAGTTCCTTCGATGTCCCAGACCAGGCAATGCGACCACGCTCCAGAATGATGACGTGATCGGCGAAATCGAGCGCGCTTTGAATGCGTTGCTCGACAAGCAGGATCGTCATGTCGCCTTTCTGCGCCAAAGCCGAGAAGGCTGCCATCAGCTCTTCGCATATAACCGGTGCGAGGCCTTCAAGTGGCTCGTCCAGTAGCAGTACCGTCGGCTTGCCAAGAATGCTGCGTGCCGTCGACAGCATCTGCTGCTCGCCGCCAGAAAGCTGCGAGCCGAGATTGCGGCGGCGTTCCTTCAAGCGCGGGAACATCGCATAGGCTTCCTCAAGCGCATCCTTGGGGCGTTTCTTCAAGCCAACGAACAGATTCTCTTCCACGGTAAGAGTGGGGAAGACGTCGCGGGTCTGGGGCACATAGCCAAGACCGGCAAGCGCACGGGCAGCTGACGGCAGCGTCGCAATATTCTGGCCGCCGAGCAGGATTTCGCCGCCATAGCGACGGGTCTGTCCTGCGATGGTCGCGAAGAGGCTGGTCTTGCCGACGCCATTGCGCCCCAATATGGCCAGTCTCGATCCGGGTTCCGCCTTGAACGACACATCTTCGATAACCCGCGTCGGACCATAGCCGGAAGAAAGGTTGCGGATTTCAAGCGAGGCTGCACTCATTGCGCATAGCTCCCCAGATAAGCTTCACGGACGCGCGTATCCTGCACGACATCTTGCGGCAGTCCGTCGAAAATGACAGTTCCTGCGGCCAGAACGACCACACGTTTTGCGAAGCGGAAAACCAGATCCATGTCGTGCTCGATCATGAGGACGGCGAGATCGGCGGGCAGGCGGTCGAGCGCTTCTTCGATGCGTCCTGTATCGCTTTGCGGTACACCGGCAGCCGGTTCGTCCAGCAGAAGTACTTTGGGACGCAGCGCCAATGCCAGCGCGATTTCCAGCAATCGTTGCTGGCCATAAGCGATCTGGCTGACACGCAGCTGGCTGAGCGGTAACAGGCCGAGTGTGTCGAGAATATCGCGCACTTCATCCATCACGCCCGGCATTTTATGATAGTCACCGAGAATGCGGCCCGTCTTGCCTTCGCGCTGCAAAATCGCAAGCGCGACATGCTCCTCTGGCGTCATATCGAAGAAAAGGCGCGTGACCTGAAACGAACGCACCAGACCGCGCCGCACGCGCTGCATGGCGTTGAGTTTCGAGACATTTTCGCCGCCGAGTGTCACCGTGCCCGAGGTTGCCGGAAGGTTGCCGGTCACGAGATTGACGAAGGTGGTCTTGCCTGCGCCGTTCGGTCCGATCAGGGCGACGCGGTCGCCCTTGGCCATGCTGAGCGAAACGTCGTTTGTGACCGCCAGACCGCCGAAATTCTTGCGCAGTTTTGAAACTTCAAACACGGTGCTCATGCGTTGCGCGCCTTCCGCTTCTCGAAATAATGGACGGCGGTGCCGTAGAGACCGCGTGGGGCGAAAAGCACCACGAGGATCAGCAATGCGCCAACCATGGTAAGCCAGTGGAACGGATTGGCCGCAGAGACCAGATCTTCAAACCACATGAAGACAACGGTGCCGATCAGCCCGCCAAACAATGTGCCTGTGCCGCCCAGAACCAGCATGACCAGCGCTTCCGCCGACATGGTGAAGCTGAGGCTGTCCAGTCCCACAACCTGCGTGGAAATGGCGTTCAGCGCGCCACCGATGCCGGCAATAGCGCCGGAGATGACATACATGCGAAGCTTTGCCGAATGAACCGATGCGCCCATGGCATGGATGCGGATCGGGTCTTCCTTCACGCCACGGCACAGCATGCCGAAAGGCGAACGGACGACATAGCGCAGGAAAATGAAGGAGACGAGCAGCAGGATGACGCCGTAAATATAGACGGTGTGCCCATAGAGATCGAATTCGAAGACACCGAAGATCGGATCTGGCGAAATGCCGCTCAGGCCGTCGCTGCCGCCTGTCCACTCGGATGCCTTGTTGGCGGCTTCATGGAAAAGATGCACCACGGCAATCGATAGAACGAGCTGCGCCAATCCGTGCGCGCGCAAAATGACGACGCCGGAAATCAGCCCGGTGATAGCACCAGCCACAAGGCCGACCAGCGTCATGAGCAGCGGATCGGTCACGCCAAAATGCGCTGCGGCAATGCCCGCGCCATAGGCCCCCGCGCCGAACAATGCGGCGTGGCCAAGCGTTGCGATGCCGCAATAGCCGGTGACGAGATCAAGCGAGAGCACGAGAAGCGCGATGGCGATGATGCGGGTCAGCAACGCCAGATTGTCAGGAAACAGGAACCAGCCGATGACGCTGGCCACAATGATGGCGATGACGCCGATCAGACCTGCATTGGACTTGCGGGTTTGGGGGAGGGTTTGCGACATATCGGTCATTTCTTGGCCAACCTTCCGGCAAGGCCGCGTGGAAACAGGGTAACGATCACGATCACCGCCAGATAGAAGAAGAATTCGCCATATTCAGGTGCGAGATAGCGTCCCGTTGTGTCGATGGCTCCAAGCAGGAGACAGGCGATGAGAGCGCCCGGAATGGAACCAGCGCCGCCGACAGAAACGACCACGAGGAACGTCACCATATAGCGCAGCGCATAATAGGGCTCGACCGGCAGCAGTTCTGCGCCGACGACACCGCCAAATGCAGCAAGACCGATAGCGAGTGCAAAGCTGACCGCGTAGACGATTTCGGTTCGAACACCGAGGGCCGCGGCCATATTGGCATTATCCACTGCAGCGCGCAGTTTCACGCCGAAGGCGGTGCGCTCGACGATATACCAGAGGCCAACTGCAACGGCGAGACCGCAGCCAATCGCGAAAACGCGGTGCTTGGCGATAGAACGGAAACCGAGATCAATCGAGCCGCGCAGCATTTCCGGCAGCGGAATCGTCTTCAGCGTCGGGCCGAAAATATAGTTGGTCAGGCCGATGATGCAGAATGTGATGCCGATGGTCATCAGAACCTGCGTCAGCTCCGGCGCACCATAAATGCGCCGATAGAGCAGCCGTTCCACGGGCACCGCGATGATCATCGTGCCGATAACGGCGATGATGATGGCGAAACCGTAATTGAGGCCAAGCTGGTGCGCGGCATAGGAGGCGAAATAGCCGCCGATCATCGCAAAGGCGCCATGCGCCAGATTGACAACGCGCATCAGGCCCATGGTGACGGAAAGGCCGATAGAGATGACGAAGAGCACCATGCCATAGGCAAGGGCATCGATAGCAATGCTGAGCACAGTCTGCATTGAGTAATCCTATTGGAGCATTCCCAGCAAAAGTGCGTAGCGGTTTTGCGTAGGATAATGCGTAAAACAAATAGATAAAGCGGTTCCACGAATCCGTTTTAACCGGAACCGCTCTAGACTGTTTCTCTGGCCCGGGACTTAGAGAAAGTCGCTCCCGGAAATGATCCGGGAGCGCAAGTGCCTCATATTCGATGGAATAAGAGGCGGGCTGAACCTTGAAACAGACGGATTACTTGGCCTTGAGGCCCGGATCGCCCTGCTTCTCGAAGGTCTGGATTTCCTTGTTGTAGTAGGTGCCGTCATCCGCCTTGGCGACTTCACGCAGATAGATATTCTGCGTCAGGTGACGGCTTTCCGGATCGATGGAAACCGGGCCGCGCGGGCTGACCCATTCCATGCCCTTAACGGCTTCCACAGCCTTTTCCGCATCCTTCTTGCCGCCGGTTGCCTCGATCATCTTGTAGATGACGTGCATGCCATCATAGGCGCCGACAGACGGGAAGGACAGTTCGGCAGGATTGCCGATTGCCTTGCGGGCTTCTTCGACGAACTTCTTGTTCTCAGGAGAATCGTGCGAGATCGCATAATGGAAGGTGGTCAATACGCCCAGCGCCGTTTCGCCGAGAGCGGGAAGGTCGGATTCCTGCGTCAGGTCGCCCGGCGCAAAAAGCTGTACGCCGCCATTTTTTAGGCCGTTATCGACGTAGGCTTTCATGAAGCCGAGCGTGGTGGGACCAGACGGTAGAAAGGCGAAAACGCCCTGCGCACCGGAATCCTTGATGCGCTGCATGATCGGACTGAAGTCATTGGTGGCAAGCGGCATGCGAATGGCTTCGACCACTTCGCCGCCAGCATCGGTGAACGCGGCCTTGAAAGCATTTTCCGCATCAACACCCGGACCGTAATCGCTCACCACGGTAATGACCTTCTTCACGCCCTTGTCGAGTGCCACTTTGGCAATAGGCGTAGAGGTCTGCCAGGTCGTGAACGACGTACGCACCACATAGGGGCTCTTGGTCACGATTGCGGACGTGGCGGCATTCATCACCACCATCGGCACATTGCCCTGCTTCAGGATGGGCGTGACAGCCATGGCATCTGGCGTGAAGTAGAAACCGGCCAGATACTGAACGCCTTCCTTGACGACGAGTTCCTGTGCCAGCGCCTTCGATTGAGCCGGATCTGCCTGCGGTACGTCGCGATAGACGACTTCCACCGTATCATCGCCGATCTTGTTACCGTGCTCTGCCATATAGGCATCGATACCGGCCTTGAAATTCTTGCCCTGAATGGCGAATGGTCCCGAAAACGGGCCGATAACGCCAACCTTAACCACATCGGCATAAGCCGCCGATGCGGTGAGCGACAAAACCGCCAATGCGGTGAGTGCTAATTTCTTCATATTCTCCTCCCAGTTGCCCACCATTCCCGCGCCTGACCGTCGCAGCGCCACAGGGAATGACCTTTCTCCAGAGCGCGTTCCGATCTGATGCTATCAGCTCGGTGCGTCTCAGCTTTCGCTCTAACGCGCATCTTTTCCGAAAACCGTTTTACGCCTTTCGGGATGCGCAATAGAATGTCGATCTGATTGTTTATGTAAAATGATATTGTTGGTCGAAATCATAACTGATTGGTTATGGGAATGTCCAAATAAGAAATGAATCGACGCCGTTGCGCACAGACTTTCTTGAGAGGATTTAAGTCGGGTATATCCTCACGTGCAAGCCTGATGCGCATTGATAAGCATGAAGGCGCACCACGTAAGAACAAAGAAGCGCGCCGGATGTTAGATTGCTTATATTTAGAATGGCAATCCTACGTAGTTTTCAGCCAATGCAGTCGATGCCGCATGAGAATGGCTGATATAGTCCAGTTCCGCTTCCTGCACCTTCTGGTCGAAGGCTTCCATGTCGGGGAAGCGATGCAGCATCTTCGTCATCGACCATGAAAAGCGTTCTGCTTTCCAGATGCGCGCCAGCGCCTGGACCGAATAGGCATCGATGCCCGCCGCTGATTTATCGAGATAAAACTCGCGCAGACCTTCAAACAAGTAGTGCACATCGCTCGCCGCCAGATTGAGGCCCTTAGCGCCTGTCGGCGGCACGATATGGGCGGCATCGCCCACAAGGAACAGCTTTCCGAAGCGCATCGGTTCGGCAACAAAGGAACGGAGCGGCGCGATGGACTTCTCGAATGAAGGGCCTGTGACCAAGGCTTCGGCATGATTTTCGGGCAGGCGGCGGCGCAATTCATCATAAAACCGGTCGTCGCTCCAATCTTCGATCTTTTCGACCAGCGAGCACTGGAGATAATAGCGGCTGCGGGTTTCCGACCGCATCGAGCAGAGTGCAAAGCCGCGTTCGTGATTGGCATAGATCAGTTCATGATCGACCGGCGGGATATCCGCCAGAATGCCAAGCCATCCAAACGGATAGACTTTCTCGAAAGAGGTAATCGCCTTTTCCGGTACCGATTTGCGGCTGACACCGTGATAACCGTCGCAACCGGCGATGAAATCGCAGTCTATGCGGTGCGTGACGCCATCTTTCTCATAAGTGACATAGGGAGAAGACCCGTCGAAATCATGCGGCGTGACGTTTGATGCTTCATAAATACCGACAGTACCGGATTTGTGCCGTTCATCCATCAGATCGTGCGTCAGTTCCGTCTGGCCATAAACGGTCACGCGTTTGCCAGTCAGGGCATGAAGGTTGATGCGGTGATCTCGCCCGTCGAAGGCGAGCGAGAAGCCATCATGTGGCAGGCCTTCGCGATGCAGGCGTTCAGCAGCACCTGCTTCTTCCATCAAACGAACGGTGCCTTCTTCCAGCACACCAGCGCGCACGCGGCCAAGAATATAGCTTTCGCTGGCGCGGTCGAGAATGACATTGTCGATACCGGCGCGCGTCAGGAGCTGTCCGAGCAGAAGACCCGACGGACCCGAACCTATAATGGCGACTTTGGTGCGCATGATTTCCTCCCAACGCAACGAATGCCCTTTATTCTTTGAAACAGCCTCAAACTGGCAATGGATTCTTGCTGCAATAAATTGTACAAATCGAACGCAGTTGAAGAGGAAGAATGATGCGCATAGACGTTCCAACCTACGAACTCTACGGGGAAGGAACCGACAAAAAACCGGATTTCTGGCTACATTGCGAAACGCTTTATTCGCGATCCAGCTTGCATCAGTTTGAAATCGAACTGCATCGCCACGAGAATTTCTTTCAATTCCTGTACATTCAGAGCGGAGCGGGCAATGCCAGTTTCAATGGCGTGATTCATAGTTTCCGCACGCCGTGCGCTATTCTGGTTCCACCCGGATTCAATCACGGGTTTTCATTCTCGCGCGATATTACCGGCCATATCATTACGATTCTGCGCCCGCAGATGCCCTTTGTCAGTGACCGGCCCGGGAGCGCCTTTGCGGCCTGGCTGAACGGGCCGCGCCTTGTCGAGATGGAGGGCGCTCCTGCGGAAGATTGTGCGCTCGCAGCTTTGACGGTCAACCGGATTCAGACAGAATTCCATTCCAGAAAGCCATATAAAAACAGCATATTGGAATCCATGCTCAAGACGATGATCGTCCTCGTCTCGCGTCCGGCATTGAGCGAGCTCCAGGCTGAAGATGGACGCCCTGCCTATAGCGATGCACGCGTTGAAAAGTTTCTGGAGCTGATCGACCGGCATTTTCGGGAACATCGTCCGGTGGCCTTTTATGCCGATATGCTGGGCCTGTCACCAACCCATCTCAACCGGCTGGTGCGAAGGCTGACGGGCGAAACGACACAACATATGATTGCACATAAGCTGATCGATACGGCCAAGCGCGACCTCATCGCAATGCCGTCTTCGGTCCAGCACATCGCTTATTCGCTGGGCTTTTCAGATCCCGCTTATTTCTCGCGGTTTTTCCAGAACTTCACCGGAGAAACGCCCCGCAGCTTCCGTTTGCGCGAACGTGCGCGGCTGGCGGAAACAATCTATGCTGACTGACTTGGACTTTTGAGACAGGTGCTCTGGCGGGCAGGCTCATACTGTCATGGAGTTTGCCGATAAGACGCAGATCAAAGGTCTTTGAAAGCCTTGATCTGCGTCTTATCTTTTATTTAGACAAGGTCAGCGGGCAGCACATCCGCGGGGATGTTCTGATAGCTGACGGGGCGCAGGAAGCGGCGGATGGACATGGTTCCGACGCTGGTCGCGCCGAAATTCGTGCTGGCCGGGTAGGGGCCGCCATGAACCATCGAATCAACCACTTCCACGCCGGTCGGGAAACCATTGGCCAAAACGCGTCCGGCCTTGCGCTCAAGAACCGGCAGAAGCTTGCGCGCGTCTGCGGCGTCGTCCTTGTCCATATGCAAGGTAGCGGTCAGCTGGCCTTCAAAGCCCTTGGCCAGATGCACCATGTCATCGACTGACTTGACGCGAACGACAACGCCGAGCGGACCGAATACTTCCTCACCAATGGTGTGGTCGCCAAGGAAAGCTTCACCAGTCGTCTCATAGAGATTGGGTGAGGCTTCGCGGCCCTTGCTTTCGGTGGTCAGCAGGGGCTTGACGGAGTTGCGGCTGTCGAAATGTGCCTTACCGTCCTGATAGGCCTTGGCGATACCATCGGTGAGCATGACCTGCGGCGCAACCTTTTCCAGAGCGTTGCGGGTTGACTGCACAAAGCTGTCGGCTTCCGAACCATCGATAACCACGGCGATGCCCGGATTGGTGCAGAACTGACCGGCACCCATGGTCAACGATCCAGCCCAGCCTTCGCCGAGCGACGAGGCGCGTGCCTTCATGGCTTCCGGCAGCAGGAACATCGGATTGACCGAGCCAAGCTCGCCGAAGAAAGGAATCGGTTCCGGACGCTGTGCGCACAGATTGAACAGAGCGCGACCACCGCCGAGCGAACCGGTAAAGCCGACTGCCTTGATGAGCGGATGCGTGACGAGTGCTTCGCCGACCTTGCGGTCACCGCCCTGAATGAGGCTGAACACGCCCTTCGGCATGCCGGTCTTGGCAATGGCGGCCTGAATGGCGTCAGCGACGATTTCGCCGGTGCCAGGATGGGCGGAATGGCCCTTCACAACCACCGGGCAGCCCGCGGCAAGGGCGGCTGCGGTGTCACCGCCCGCAGTCGAGAAAGCGAGCGGAAAGTTGGAGGCGCCGAAAACGGCGACCGGGCCGATCGGGCGCTGCATCAGGCGGATTTCCGGACGCGCTGCAGGCTTGCGGTCGGGCAGGGCCTCATCGACGCGACGGTCGAGATAATCGGCCTTGCGAATATGATTGGCAAAAAGGCGCAGCTGGCCGGTGGTGCGTCCGCGCTCGCCTTCAAGACGGCCGGTCGGCAGGCCGGTTTCCTGCGTGCCGATTTCTGTGATGGCCGCAGCACGGGCTTCAATTTCGTCGGCAATGGCTTCGAGGAACAGGGCGCGTTCTTCGCGGCTTGTATAACCATAGGTCCAGAAAGCGTCTTCCGCTGCTTCGCAGGCGCGCGCTACCAGAGCGGGCGTACCAACCGCGAATTCATGCGATGGGCCTGTTGCCGGTGTTGAAGCGAACGTCGTCTCCCCCGCAACCCACTCGCCAGCTATCAGGTGTTGTCCATGGGGTGTCCAGCTCATCTCAATTCCTTTCCGCTTGCTATTGCAGCAAGTCAGCCTATCGCGGCGCGATCTACATATTATCCCGATCCATTTTTCTGCACGCAGGGGCGGCTAAAAGGATCAGTGCAGCATGGATACATGGAATGGAGGGAATTGTCGCCTGAGTCCGTGCTTTTGCTGGCATTATGAATCACAAGATGCGGTGAACTGGCAAATATGCCGAAGCATCACGTGATTCACCACGCTGAACGACCTCGTTGCGCTGGGTGATAGGAGCGATGTGGATAACAGGATGTCTTTGAAAAGGCCGGGAAAACCAGCCTTTTGAAAGAAAGGCGAAAATTCTTTTGCTTTCTTTTCAGCACTTGCTTGACACTTGTGTTCGAACCCCTTAAACGACCGCTCACACCGCCGGAAACGACGGTGGTGACTGAAGCCTACGGGCTGAAAAAATGCGCGGGTGTAGC